>JBIKNV010000137.1:0-6884 GCA_044358475.1 Pirellulales bacterium
CCACGTGGATCGACGCCGAGGGGGCAGCGATCCCATCCACGCATGCGATCGTGCTGACAACGTCGGACATCGGCATCGCGGTGGCCGAGGAATTTCTTTCCCGCGGTGAGCCGCTGATCGAGAGCGTACGACCGCGGATCCTGCCGGCTCGCGAGATCGAGTACCGGCTCTGGACGAAGGATCATCCCGATCCTGATCGAATGCTCCATGTGAATCATTGGAGTTGGATCAAGGCTCCGGTGCCGCATCAACGCCACGCAGAGTTTCGCGCCTGGCCGGTCCAGCCCGATGAAGACTATTGGCTCCATCGCACCGGTACGAGCGGCCCCGGCAGCAACGAGTGCCGCCACGGCCACCTCTGGAAGTGGAACGGTTCTCACGCCGCCCTCCTCAAGCCGTTCATCCAGGAACGCGTGAAGGCGCTGTGAGACGGGTCGACGGACCACCCAGGCGGCACGGCGTGAAGATTCACAACCGTTGCGAAAACGCAGGGTTTTCGCTAGTTTTCCGCTTCCCTTCTGGATACGCCAATGACGCCCCGCATCCTTGTCACGACTACTTCCTTTCAAGACACCCCAGGCGATCATCACACGACACTCGCCGCCACCGGCTGGGACATCATCACGGCCCGCGGGCCGCTGAGCGAGGCCGATACGCTGGCTCTCGTCGGTGAGATCGACGGCTATATCTGCGGCGACGACGCAATCACGCGCGCCGTGCTAGAGAAGGCTCGGCCGCGGCTCAAGGTGCTTTCGAAATATGGCATCGGCGTCGACAAGATCGATGTGAAGAGCTGCACGGAGTTTGGCATCCCGCTGCTCTTTACGCCTGGTGTCAACCATACGACCGTCGCGGAGCATGCCTTCCTGCTGCTGTTGGCGCTGGAAAAAAACCTGCTCTTCCATACCGACTCGACCCGCGCTGGGGGCTGGAAGCGGCAGACCGGCCATGAACTGCTCGGGAAGACGATCGGCATCGTCGGCATGGGGCGAATTGGCAAGGAAGTGGCGATTCGCGCGAAGGCGTTCGGCATGCAGCCGATCGGCTACGACGTCTATTGGGACGAAGCCTTCGCCACCGCGCACGGCATCCCCCGAGCCGCCTCGCTCGACGAGCTCTTCGGGCAGGCCGACTACATTTCGCTGCACACGAACCTCACTCCCGAGACCCGCGATCTCGTGTGTGCCAAGACGATCAAGAAGATGAAGCCGGGCGTGATCATTCTCAACTGTGCCCGCGGCGAAATCGTGAATACGGCCGACATTGCCGCCGCGTTGGCATCAGGCCACGTCCTTGGCTACGGCACCGACGTGCTCGACGAGGAGCCGCCGCGGGCTGACCATCCGCTGCTGCACCTGCCCAACTGCGTCGTCACCCCCCACATCGGCTCCCGGACCCACGAGAGCGTGCAACGCCAGGCGATGGCCGCAGTGACCAACCTGATCAGCGCGATGCACGGCGAAAAACCCCTCGCCCAGGTGAACCCTGAAGTACCGGTGACCAATCATTTGAAGTGAGCCATGGCTGAAACCTTTTTTGTCGTCCCCGTCGATGCCCACGAAGCAGTCGTCAAGGCCGCCTATCTCAAGCGTGGCTTCGACGCCGCTGAAGCCGACCATGCTGCGAAGCTCGCCACGGCCGCCACGAAGCACGGTATTCGTACGCACAACGCCATCAAGGCGTTGCACCTCGACGAACTCTTCGGCTCCAAGGCGGGCGGCTGCACGCCAGGGGCATCCATCAAGAAGCTACCAAACCGGTTCCAGGCGGCCGAGGTGTGGGATGCGCAGAAGAAGCTCGGGCAGGCCGTGGCCTGGGAGGCGATCGACACCTGCATGCGGCTCGCCGACACCTACGGCACGGGCACGGTGTCGATCGACAATGCGTTTCACTATCTTTGGGGCGGCGGCTACGTGATGGAGGCGGCGAAGAAGGGCTATATCGCCTACACCAACTGCACGGCGTCGCTGGCCGAGGTGGTGCCGTTTCAAGGGAAATTTCCTACGCTGGGCACCAATCCGCATTCGTGGGGCTTCCCCACAAACGATGCCGTTGGCTTTCCGATCGTGATCGACTGGGCGACGAGCGTGATCGCGATGGGGCGGGTGCAGCAGTTCAAGCGGGAGGGCAAGGCGTTGCCGCCCAATGCCGCGGTCGACAAGGACGGCAACCCAACGACGGATGCGGCAAAGGCCGTGTCGCTCCTGCCGTTTGGCGACCACAAGGGCTACGGCCTGTCGCTCATCAACGAGATCGTTGCGGGATTCATCGGTGGCTCGCTGCCGACCATCCGTAGCCGCGCGGCGGTGCCGGGTGAGAAGCAGAACTGTGCCTTCTTCTTCCAGGTGATCCACCCCGACGCGATCTCGAGCGGCGTCTTCGCAAAGGGCCGCACCCAGGCCGAAAACGTGAAGGCCGTGCTGGCCGACATCCTCGGGCACGGCAACGAGCAGTGCATGCTGCCCGGGCAACTCGAGGCCGAGGCGGCTGCCCGCAGCGAACAGGCCGGCGGCCTGCTTTTCTCGAGGGCCGAGGTCGAGGCTCTCAACGAGATCGCCCACGAGGCTGGCAGAGCCCCGTTTGACATCGCCACGCTTCCCGTCGCCACGTAGGAGACACACATGCCTCTTCCCATCAAGCCCCGTGACAACTGCACCTTCGACCAGATCTCGCTCGGCGAGATCATGCTGCGGCTCGATCCGCGGGAGGGCCGGATTCGCACGGCCCGTCACTTCACGGCCTGGGAGGGGGGCGGCGAGTACAACGTCGCCCGCGGCCTGCGGAAGTGCTTCGGCCTGAGGACCGCCGTCGTCACGGCGTTCGTCGACAATGAAGTTGGCCACTTGATCGAAGACTTCATCATGCAAGGGGGCGTGGCCACCGACTTCATCCAGTGGCGGGCTGACGACGGCATCGGCCGCACCGTTCGCAACGGTCTTAATTTCACCGAGCGGGGCTTCGGCATCCGGGGTGCCGTGGGGGTGCCCGACCGGGGCAACACGGCCGCCAGCCAGCTCAAGCCGGGCGACATCGACTGGGACCACATCTTCGGCAAGGTCGGGGCCCGGTGGTTCCATACCGGCGGCATCTTTGCAGCGCTCTCGGCATCCACGGCCGCGGTCACGATCGAGGCCGTCAAGGCGGCCAAGAAGCACGGCACGATCGTCTCCTACGACCTCAACTACCGCCCAAGCCTCTGGAAGAGCATCGGCGGTCAGGCCAAGGCCCGCGAGGTCAATCGCGAGATTGCGACGTACGTCGACGTCATGATCGGCAACGAGGAGGATTTTACCGCCAGCCTCGGGTTCGAGGTGGAGGGGGTCGATCATGCTATCAGCACGATCGAGACCGACGCCTTCCGAAAGATGATCGAGAAGGCCGTGAAGGATTATCCCAACTTCAAGGTCGCAGCCACGACGCTCCGCCGGGTGATCACGGCAACGAAGAACGACTGGAGCGCCATCTGCTGGCACGACGGGAAGTTTTACGACAGCCGCCAGTATCCGGAGCTCGAGATTCTCGACCGCGTTGGTGGTGGCGACAGTTTCGCGAGCGGCCTGGCCTTCGGGTTCCTGGAGTTCAACTGCCCGCAGAAAGCGGTCGACTATGGCGCTGCGCACGGCGCCCTCGCAAGCACGACGCCCGGCGACACGTCGATGGCCACCCGCGCCGAAGTAGAAAAGCAGATCAAGGGCGGCGGCGCACGAGTCGTCCGGTAAAGAAGTATCAATCAGGAAGCACCGGGCGCAAGCCCGGCGGCTGCAGCGGCGCTGGCGGGCGCATCATCCCGCCGGCTCAAGCCGGCGGGCGATCACGGCACGGGCGCGGCCGGCGATCCGACAGAACACGACCACGCATGGCGGAGCGTCGCCGGTCGGCAGTTGCCGCCGAATATCCTCCACATCGATCGCCAGGCGGCGACACTTGATCTCGTAGTGGTGGGCTGGCTGCCGCCGCAGATGCTGCTTGAGATTCTTGATGCCCGCCGGCAGCACCGCGTCCACCGAGAAGGCCGTGACCAGGCTCGTGACCGGCGGCTGGTCGGCGGTGAGGTATTCCTCGTCGGCATCGAGCCGTTGCATGCCGTGCTGCTCGGCAAGCCGATCCACGAGGCCAGCCCGCACCACGGCGGGATCGGGATCGCAGAGAAAGCTGCCGATGGCATCGGTGAGTCTTCGGCGTGTGGCAGCTGGATCCCCGGCGAGGCTCTCGCCCGTGGTGAGATTCGTCGCCCGGGTAGGCTCAGCTCCGACCAGTTCGCCAAACCAGATTGTCGCCTCGCGGCATTCGCCGCCGAGACTCACTAGTTCAATCTCACAGCCGGGAAACTTGCCGGGAAAGTCACTCGCCGGCCCGACCTTGATCGCTCCGCCACGCGCCGTCGCGACCAACTGCCGCATCCAGTCGAGGCCAGGCTGGTAGTCCTCGAGCCAGCGGGCTGGCCGGTCGCGGCCGTCACGGCGGTCGGGGTCGACATGCACGAATCGCCCCGCCCAATCGCCTGCGCTGACATCATCACATCGGGCCGTGAATCGCTCCGGCTTCCCCAGCACTGCGGCATTCCAGGTGGCCCGCAGCACCATGGCTGGCGTGCGATCGACGGCCATCACCTGTCGGTGGTGAGACAGCGCCGCCGCGTCACTGCCGATGCCACAGCAAAGGTCGACCACCTCGCTGCAGCCAGCAAACCGGGCCGCCTTATGCACGGCCACATCCCAGGCGGTTGCCTGTTCGAGCCCCGTCCGCGTGAGCCAGAGTCGCTCGGCATGGGGCAGTCTTCCGACAGCCCGCTCGCGGGCCTCCTGGAGCACAAGCGCCGCCCGCACGAGCTCATCAGGAAATTGCCCACGTAGCGACTTCTGGCTCGCCCGCTCGGCCGGCGAACAGGCCGCAACGGCCGCGAGCAGATCGGGCGTGGCACGCAACTGCTCGAGCAACGCCACATCATCGATCATTGTCAGGGTCGCTCAGTTCCGGGGTAGATGGACGAGTTTCGCAAAGTGGCGTTGCTCCCACCATAAAAAACTGCATTATGGCGTCGCTGACGCAGAGAGTCGCCAGCGGCGTCCATGTCCGCAAAGAGCCGCCGCCGCGAGCCGGCGGGCTGACGCGAGGCCCAGCACCTTCGGGTCTGGTCGGACTGTGGGCCGCGAAATCGTCAGTCTTTTCTGGCGAACCCGCTCGCATCCGCCCGGAAGACCATGCCGTCGATCGCCGGGATTGGAAGTTTCTGGCTATCATCGCCACATTCCGATCGTATTTGGACTACCTTACCGCGGTCAGTCAGGCCCCGACACTGGAGGAACCATGACGATTTCACTGCGTGTTGTCATTTTGGCTTGTGCCGGAATTTCACTGTGTGCGACGGCTGCGGAGCCAGATCGCCGGTTTGACTTGAAGGCCCGGGCCAGCGCGATCGATCCCGCGGCCGCCGAGCACCCCGAGATCGGCTTCACCTTCAACGACCCCAAGACCGGCAAGCCGATCGACGTGCAGCATGCCGTGGTCGACACGAGCGTGCCCTCACAGGGGCGGCTCGTCATCTGGCTGATGGACCATAGCCCGGGTTTGTTCGACCGCATCGCCCGCTACGGGCTGCATGGTATCCAGGTGAGCTATGCCAATCGCTGGTTTGGCACGCTGCAGCCGGAGGTTCGCGATTCGGGTGACGTGCTCGGCAACATTCGGCTCGAGGCGGCTACCGGCGGAGACTTCAGTCCACTCGTCTCGATCCCCAAGCCAGATAGCATGCGGGAGCGAGCGCGGCAGTTTCTGCTCTGGCTCGACAAGGAAAACCCGGAGGGACGGTGGGCCCAGTTCCTCGCTGACGACCGGCAGGATCTGCGCTGGGACAAGGTCACGCTGGCGGGCATCTCCCATGGATCTACGACAGCAGCCCGGCTCGCGATGCACCAGCCGGTCGATCGGGTGGTGATGTTCTCCGGCCCCCGTGACAACACCGAGACCTGGCAGGGGGGCCCTTCGGCCACGCCATCCAGCCGGTTCTTCGGGTTCACGCACGTGCTCGACGGCGGCTGGGCCGCCGATCACTACTGCCGCTCGTGGCAACTCCTGCGAATGCACGAGCACGGCCCCGTGGTCGATGTCGATGACACTGCGCCCCCCTACGGCAGCACGCGGCGGCTCATCACCAACTGCGATGTCGGTGGTGATGCCGGCCGCGCCCATTCCGGCGTGATCCCCGGTGGGGCGGCCTGTAAGGATGCCACCGGCTCGTTCGTGCACGAGCCGGTCTGGCGGTATCTTTTCATGCATCCCGTCGAGGAGACGGCCGCTGCGGTGCCGCTCGATGCCGACTGCGTCATGGATCGCCAAGGAAAGCATGGCGTGCCGCCGACAGGGCAGGCGAAGGGCGTCGTTGAACTGGTGGATGGCCCGATCGAAGTCAAGGAAGTGGCCGGAGGCTTCACGTTTACCGAAGGACCGGCGACTGACGGAAACGGCGACGTCTTTTTCACCGACATCCCGCAGGAGAAGATCCATGTCTGGCGGGCGGTGACAGGAGCCATCGAGATCTGGCTCGAGAAGACCGACAAGATGAACGGGCTGTTCTTTCGGCCCAACGGCATGCTCGTCGGCTGCCAGATGGGTGCGGGCCGCCGGGTCGTGGCAATCGATCCGGCGACGAAGGCGATCACGCCACTGGCCGAACGATTCGAGGGGAAACGGTTCAACGCCCCGAACGACCTCGTCATCGATGCCCAGGGCGGCGTGTGGTTCACTGATCCGGCCTACGGCCGCAAGCCGGAGGAGAAGGAACTCAGCGAGGAGGCGGTCTATTGGATCGCGGCTGATGGCAAGACCGTGCGGAGGGTGGCCGACGGACTGCAGCGGCCCAACGGTATCGCCCTGTCGCCCGACGA
>JBIKNV010000138.1:0-6857 GCA_044358475.1 Pirellulales bacterium
GTCGGCTCCGGCGACCACATGTTCAACGACGGCGATCCCCACGCCGAGGATTTTCGGAGTCGTCACGTTGGCGGCATCAACGTCGTCTTCGCCGATGGCCACGTGGAGTTTGTGACGAATGGACTCAACCCAACAATCTTCAAAGCGCTTAGTTCACGTGCCGGACGCGAAGTCATTTCAGCCTACTGAGCCATGCAGCAATCGATGTCTGGCAACAGGCAGCCCCAGGGCTCGCGCCCGGGGCTTCCCGAGGCCAGGATGGCGAGGGTTTCGTGAAGCAAGCCGCAGGGCGCTAGCCCGCGGGATGACCGGCCAACCAGCGCCGGCGTCACCGGGAATCCCGCGACGTCTCGATCAGATCGCAGACCTCGCGACATAGTTCGCATGCCCCAAACCGGGTGGCGATGGTGTGGGCGGAAGCCTGCCCCATCGCCGCTCGCGTTTGGGGAGCGAGCGATCGCAGGCTCCTGATCGCTTCCACGGCCCCCGCCACGTCCCCATGATCGACGCGGCAGCCCGCTCCAAGATCGGCAAGCAGTTCCCCCGGCGGTGATTCCGCCGGTCCGAAGAAGAGCACCGGCCGGCCCACTGCCAGCGCTCCGTAGATCTTGCAGGGATGCACGATCCCGACCACGTCGGCCCCCATGCTCACGACATGCACGTCGGCGGCGGTGAGCACGTCGTCGAGATGCTCGGCCGGCTGAAACGGCAGCGACACGAGGTTTGCTGCTCCCGCGCGAATCCGCGCATCGATGGCCGCTTTGCCTGCCCCGCCACCGATGAACACGAAGGCCACGTCGCGGTCATGCTCGAGCCGCGCTGCAGCATCGAGCAGCGCGTCGAGCGGATGCTGCAGGGCATGGTTGCCCGCGTACATCACGACGAATTTCCGATCGAGCCCGCGGGCGTCGCGGAACGCGTTTGGCCACGGTGGTCGCCAGCAGCCGGGCCGCGCGGCAGACCAAGGGGGAATGACCTGCATTTTTGAATGTCGACGATCGCCGGTGGCGCGGGCGTTCCTCAGAAAGCCGCCTGCGCAGGCCGGCGGGATGACGCTTGAGCCAACGTTGCTACAGTCCCCCGGGCTTGCGCCCGGGGCTTGCTGGGGTAGGGCAGCGCAGGCCGGCGGGATGGCGCCAGAGCCGGCGCCGCTGCTGGCCCCTCGGCTCGCGCCTCGGGCTTCCTGGTGAAATGACTCCAGTTTGGCGGCTATCCGTTGCTGCATGAAACGGTCGAGCACGATCACGCGACGGGCGACACGGAGCGTGATCCGGTTCATCGCATCAAAGAGCCGCACCGGCCATGCATGCGGAGCGAGTCGACCGGCCGCGACGATCTGGTCGGGATTGAGATCCATCACCCACCACACGGTCGGCAGGCCACGCAGCCACGCGAGGATCGCCCCCGCAAAGCCGGCGAAGGGCGGGCTCGTACTCACGAGCACGACGGTTGCGCGGCGAATGAAGAGACCGTAGGCGAGGGCCTGGGCAACAAAGAGCCCACCCCCGAGCAGCCGATGCGCGAGCGTCGCCTTGCCGAAACTCGCCGCCGAAAGCCGACGGACATCCACGCCCCGGAGCGTTTCGTGAGCGCGGTACCGCACCGCCGGATCCTCATACCCATTGCCCGCCGTCACGACGACCACCCGCCAGCCCCGACGGGCCATCTCCTCGGCGGCGTCGGCCAACGGCCGCCCCACCGCCGCCGCATCCGGCGGAAAGACCTGGCTGATGACAAGTAGTGTGGGCCGTTGCGTCACGATTTCAGAAAGCACCGGGCACGAGCCCTCCTCCCTCCAAGCCGCCAGGCGCAAGCCGGCGGGACTGCGGCGGTTCCGGATGGCGCGACATCCCGCGGGCTTGCGCCCTGCGGCTTGCTTCACGCAGGCTTCGCCCTCGTGGCCTCAGCCTGCCTCCCCCACCAAAGTATCCGTGAGGGGCTGCCCATCCCCCGGGAGCCGGCGTTGGCAGCAAGCGCAGGCATGGATGCCGAAAGCGCAGCTGCAAGCGAGTGAGCGCAGGCCTGGAGGGCCGTAGCGAACGTCCGGCGACGGGGGGTGGGCAGCCCCGAACCGCAGCACGCATTTCACGGCGCCGCATGCCCGCCCTCCTCCATGACCCGCTCGCCCACCCGCCGCGCCGGATTGCCGGCGACGATGGCGAAGGGGGCGACATCCCGCACGACCACCGCCCGGGCCGCCACCACGGCCCCCGTGCCGATCGTCACCCCCATGCCGATGAACGCCTCGGCAAAGACGAAACTCCCCCGCCCGACATGGATCGCCGCCGTGGTCAGCGGCCTACCATGCCGCCGGATGTCATGGCTGGCGGTGCAGAGGAATGATCGCACGCTCACGATCGCATCGGTGTCGACCACGACCGGCGCCACGCAGAAGCAGTCGACCTCGGGGCCGAGGCAGGCGTGGTCTCGCATCGTGAGATTCCATGGTGCCCAGATGCGAGCTGTCGGATAGACGACGGCTGTTGCCGCCATCCGCGCCCCAAACAGCCGCAGCAGCAGACGACGCCAGGCAAACAGCGGCGTCGGTGAGATGCGAAAGGCGATCAGCCAGATGCCGTGCCACGCCAGCCGGCCCAGGCGGTTCCGCCACGAGAGACCGTTGCGATACCGCTGGCGATAGAAGAGTTCGCAGGGAGGGAGCGTCATTCCACGCGGTGCTCGGCAAACATGACGGCCGCCGGCGCTGGTCCTCCGTGGAGGAGCCACCGATAGGCATGCAGCGCCGTCGCGGCGATCGCTGACCAGTCGCATCGCCCACGCGCCAGTTCTCTGCCACGCCCCCCCATCTCGCGCAAGACGCTGGGCGGCAGGGTTGTCGCTTCCCGCAACGCCGCTGCCAGCGACGCAACGTCGGGCGGCACCCACCAGCCGGCCCTGTGCGCCGGAAGCACCTCCCACGGCGTGCCGGTGGTGGTGATCACGGGCGTCCCGGCGGTGAGCGCCTCGGCGATCACGACACCGAAGTTCTCCGAGTGGGAGGGGAGCACGAACAGATCTGCGTCTGCCAGCAGTCGCCACTTTTCCGTGCCATGGACCGGTTCACGAAAGGCCACGGACTCATCGATCCCCAGACGGTTGGCCAGGCTTGCCATCGCCGCGCGGTGGCCATGCTGATCTGGGCCAGCGATGACCAACTGCCATCCGGCGGGCTGCACCTTCCCCCAAGCATCTAATAACAAGGGAAGCCCCTTGATCGGATGGAGACGGGCAAGAAAGAGACACGTGCGGGAAGGTCTGCTCTGTGTCTTTCGTTCCGGGCTCTGCGGCGGCGGCAGCGCGACCGGGATATCGATCCCCACGGGATGTACGACGACCGGCTGAAACAGCCTGGCCGCACGGAATGACACGGCCTCCGACGAACTCATGGCTTGGAGAAGATCGGCACGGCCGAGAGCCGCTCGCTCCGCCAGCACCCAGGCGATCCGCTTGCGATGGCGATGATGACGAAGGGCCCATGGCTCGAGCATGCCGTGCGGGCTGATGACGAGCGGGCACTGGAGCCTGGAAGCAATGCAGGCGGCGGCCAACGAGGCGCCGCACCACAGGCCGTGACCATGCACGATGTCGACGGAACGAATGCCTCCTCTGTCGACCGCCCGACGGCAGGCGGATTCAAACGGCAGCCCAGCTCGAGGCACGACAACCACGTCCACACCCGCCCGCTCCCATCGCTGCTGATCCTGTGGCCAGTCTGCGACGGTGTCGATGGCTCCTACGACCGTCACCCGCCCGGCGCCGCTCTGCACGAATGCCCGTGTCGCGCCCAGCACGGCCTCGTAGACGCCGGCCCCGGATCGTGAGAGCGACGCCGTCACGTGCATCACATGCATGGTGGCCCAAGCTGCTCTGGGGGAACATCGTCCAGTCGCCTGCCGATCAGGTGACGACTCCACCCAGCGGGCTGGGTCACGGCCGAGACCACGCGGGTCAGCCCATGCAGCAGCCGGCCCGCTGACCACAGCGACTGGCTCGGGCGATAGGCCGGATGCCGCAGGCTCACTCTGTGTCGCTCCTCCGCATAGCGATCCAGCCATGTGCGGCCCTTCATGAGGGGGTGCTTGCGAAACCCGCCGAGGACGGCCGGAATGTGCCCCCACCGCCCTCCCGCGGCGAAGAACCGCAGCCACAGTTCCGTGTCGAGCATGCAGTGCAGGCCCGCGTCGATGCCACCCGCCCTTTCGTAGAGGCTTCTGCGGAAATAACAGGTCTGCTGGGCGACGTGGAGAATGCCGCGATCGAGCCACCACTGCGATTCCGAGCCAATGCGGTTGACCTGCGTGATCCTCCCGTCCTCATCGAGAAACACGCTGTATCCCGTGAGCACGTCCCAATCAGGGTGCTCGGCGAAGGCCTGCCGCACACGGGCCGCCGCACCGGGGGCGATCATGTCGTCGGAGTTGATCCAAAACAGAATGTCGCCCGAACAGCTGGCAAATCCGGCCGCGATTGCGGCAGCCTGTCCGCCGTCTGGCTCGCTCTGCCAGTGGTCGATTCCGGCGGCATGCCGGGAGATGATGGCCACCGAGTCGTCGCCACTCCCGCCATCGAGCACGACGTATTCGTGCACATCGCTTCGCTGGGCGATCACGGAACGAAGCGTCGCCTCGAGGTATGGAGCCTGATTGAAGCTCGGGGTCACGACCGAGATGGCCGGCATGCTGGTCATGCCATCTCCCGCGCGGGCAAGCGTGACCGATCCTGCAGATGCAGCACCTGGATGACCAACAGCGGCACCAGCACGATCGCACTCGCGGCCCGCGGTGGGATCGGGGAAAAAAAGATTGTCCAGACCAGGGCGGGCGCGTTGAAGACCACGAGCCCCGTACTCTCAGGCAGGAGGCGAACCGCCCGTGGGGTGTTGCGGATGAGCAGCCACAGCATCGCGAGCCAGAAGATCGCTCCCATGATCCCGTGTTCAACCCAGGCGCCGACCACGGCGGAGTGCGTGGGAATGATGGCGGGGACATTCGGATCGCGGCCGCTCGTGTCTTCGATCTCGAGCCCAAACCGTTTTGCGGCCCGCTCGATCGCTTCCCCCGTGTCGGCTGGCCACGATCCGTGGCCCAGCAGCGGCCGGTCCAGGGCGGTGGAGAGCCCGACAAAAAACTCGGCCCGCCCGCCGACCAGCAGCCCTCCCTTGGCGGCCCGTTGTCGATCGTATTTCTCCCGTGCTTTGTCACCCAGGGTGCCGCCTGCCGCCAGTGTCCCGTACAGCATGGCGATGGCGATGGCCCCTGTGACGAACGTGACAATGATGGCCGTGAAGCGACCGCCGCTGAATCCATGCTCCGCGAGCCGCCGCCCCATGAAGAACGGCATGAGCGCGGCAGCCACGAGCTGCGTGGCACCAGCCGACCGCGAACCCATCACAAGATTGACGCCCCCCGTGGTGGCGGCCAGGGCCATGCAGGCATACGGGCTCCATCGCCACAGCCGGGCAATGGCGGCCATCACGAGCGACAGGAGGAAATAATTCGTCCAGTTCGCCCAGCCCAGGTTGGCCGCGTCGATCTCAACTCCGTCGATCGTGGAGGTGCCGGAGCGAAAGTATTTCAGGCCCACGACGTGTGCGATCGGCGCCCCAGCCACGAAGGCATCGAGCCGCCGCGGCCTGGCCAGCCACCGCGGCAGCAGCGCGAGACATACGAACCCCAAAAAGAACGCCCGGGAAAAACCCCGTGCTGCCAAGGGCAGCGGGGTGGCGTTGACGACGTCGGCGACCACGGCCCCCACCATCCAGCCGATCCACAGAAGCGTGAAGGCTCGCACGCCCGGCAGGCAGCAGGTCGAGACAACTTCTCGCAGCCGGAGCGGGAGCGTCAGGAGAAGCCAGGCTTCGAAGAGCGAAAGATAGCCGATGATTCTCACGAACAGCCCGCCCGCCGCCCCGAGCCCGACCCACCAGCACCACTGCACCGCCGACAATGACCTGCACTTCATCTACGCTGCTCTCGCGATGATCTGGCACACCGAGCGACGGAGGCTCGGGGGTCGGCGAACGCTCGACGAGCCGTGGGCGTATCCTCGCCCGGTGAGAAGACTTTTGCCGCCCCCGAGACGGTGCTGCACAAAAGCTGGTTGCGCTCGATCTCTGTCGATCACGGCGCCACCACCACATGCTGCCCGCTCCGCCCCGGCACGCCATACACGAGCGTCCGCGGTGGCACCGACACCAACGCCGCGGAGTTCGCGCTGACTTTCGTGGCGGCACCGATCCGCACCCGCGGGCCGACGGTCGCGTGCAACCCGAGGAAGACATCGTCCTCCACCACCGCTCCGCCTCCTAGCGTGGCGTAGGGAGAGAAGACCGTGTAATCGCCTGCCACCGCGTCGTGCCCGAGGGACGCGTGGTAGTTCACGAGCACGCACCGACCAAGTCGCACCGCATCGCTCACGACCGCCTGCGGGCAGATCACCGAGCCGGCCCCGATCGTCGCCGTCTCGGCGACGATCGCCGTGGGATGAATGAGCGTCAGGAAACTCGCCCCGCGCTGGGTCAGTCGCTCGGCCACACGACGCCGCACGAGCGGAATCCCGATGGCCAGCAAGAAGCCATCCCCCGGTTGCACCGGAAACGTGTCGGGATCCCCGAGGATCGACAGCCGCGCGGGGTGGCCGTCGAGCGCCGCGGGATCGGCCGACAGGAATCCGGCAATCCGCCCGGCGTGATCGGGCCAGGCGTCGCGTGCCCACTGAAGCGCCTCGCGGCCGAAGCCACCGGCGCCGACGATGATCACGCGGCGGCACCAGGCGGAGGACGTCAGACCGAAGGGAATCGTCATCGGCTCCCACCATCCACGGAGACGACCTGTCCGGTGATGAACGCGGCCTGCGGA
>JBIKNV010000410.1:0-3229 GCA_044358475.1 Pirellulales bacterium
GCTCGACCGCGTGACCGAGCGCCTCCAGTTCGCGGCAGGAGTCGGCCAGCGATGCCGTGTCACGGGCGGTGATCACGAGATCGGCCCCGGCCCGGGCGAGCGCGCGCGCCATCTGGAGGCCCAGGCCTCGGCTGGCCCCGGTGACGACCGCGCGACGGCCGGTGAGATCGAAGAGTGGTGTGTCTCCCATGGCATCCTCTCCGCTTACGGTTTCTCGAGGTACGGCTCGAGCACGACCTTCACAAGCCCCGGCTCGCGCCGGTGCAGCCGCTCAAACCAGTCCGGCCCTTCAGCGAGCGGCGCCACCCGGCTGACGAAGCCGGAGAGGTCGACCTGTCCGGAGGCGACGAGCCGAATGGCTTCTGGATAGCAGCCCGCCGAGGCACACGATCCCTGGAGGCGGATCTGCCGCGTGACCGCCGCCTGGAGTGGCAGGTCAATCGTGGGCGACACATTGCCCACCAGCACGACCGTGCCTCCGCGGGTGACGGACGCGATCGCGGTCCGCACCGAGGCCGTCGTACCGACCGCCTCGACCACCAGATCGGCGCCGTCGGTGTCGGCAGACGAATTCCCCCATTCGGCCGCCCGTCGCCCGGCATCGTCACCGGCGATGAACACCTCGCTCGCACCAAGCCGCCGCGCCTGATCGAGTCGCGCGGCATCCATGTCGACGGCCGCGAGCCGCGGCACGCCCCGGGCCTTCAGCGCCGCCACGACGGCCAGGCCGATCGTGCCCGCCCCGACCACCACGGCCGACCGCGTCTGCGGGCCGGCGTCACCGAGCGACACGGCGTGAAGGGCGATCGTGAGCGGCTCGAGCAGAGCCGCTGATACGAAGTCGACCGCATCGGGAAGCGGATAGACACACCGCCGCGGCACGACGGCGTATTCGGCGAAGCAGCCGTGCCGGCGATACGTGCCGCACGAGACGCCGAGCACTTCGCGTCGTGTGCAGAGGTTTTCACGCCCCGCCCGACAGTATTCACAATCACCGCAGAAGATCGTGGAGTCGATGGCGACCCGCGTGCCGACGGCGATGTCGGCCACGCCGGCGCCGAGCGCGTCGATCGTGCCTGCGGCTTCGTGCCCCATGATGAGGGGAGGAATCCTTCGCCCCGTCGCGCCGGTGAAGCCGTGGACGTCACTTCCACAGATGCCGCAGGCGGCGACCCGCACCCGCACCTCGCCTGCCACCGGGGCGGGCGTGTCGACGTCGGCAACTTCGAGCGAGCCGGGCGTGGAGAGCAGCAGTGCCTTCATACGAAGACGCATGGTACGCTGCCGTTGCTCGTGGCGGGAGGGTCCGCCCGGATCCGGCAGGGAAAGGCACATGGCATCCTGGCAGCTCGTGCTTGTCGTCGCAACTGGTGTGGCCGCGCTCGTCGCCGCCGTGATGTGGCTGCGGATCCATCCGTTCGTCGCGCTCCTCGCCGTGGCGATCGGTGTGGGGCTGGCCGCGGGGATGCCCCCTCAGAAGATCATCGACTCCATCACGGAGGGCATGGGCAACACGCTCGGGTTCGTGGCCGTGGTCGTGGGGCTGGGCTCGATCTTCGGAATGATGCTCGAGGAGTCGGGTGGGGCCGAGAAACTTGCCGAGCGGCTGGTTGCTGCGTGCGGTCCGCAGCGGGCCGCACTCGCGCTCGGCCTCGTCGGTTTCCTCGTCTGCATTCCGGTCTTCCTCGACGTGGCGCTTGTCATGCTTCTGCCGTTGGCGGTGGCCGCGAGCCGCAGGACGGGCGAGCCGGTTACGCGGTTCGCGCTGCCCATGCTGGCGGGGATGGCGGTGACGCATGCCTTCGTACCGCCAACGCCCGGCCCGACCGCCGTGGCCAATCTACTGAGCGCCGACCTCGGATGGGTCATCACGATGGGCATCATTGCCGGGCTGCCAACGCTGCTCATCACGGCCATGATCGCCTCGAGCGTGCTCGCGCGATGGGTGGCGGGAGACGTACCCGAAACGGCGACTCCCACTGCAGCAAGCCGACAGCGACGAACCTGGGCCGCGCCACACCTGGGGGTGGTCATCGCTCTGCTCGTGCTGCCACTGGCCCTCATCATGGGTGACACGGCCGTGCGGGCAGCCTGGGGCGAAGAGTCGCCAGCGGCTCTGTGGCTGCCCCTCATCGGCCACCCGTTTACGGCACTGCTCATCGCCACGCTGGGCACCTTCTACTTTCTCGGCATCCGTCTCGGCATGCCGGCGGCCGAGGTGCAGCGGATCGCCGAGCGGGCGTTGGAACCGGCCGGCGTGATCCTGCTGGTGACCGGCGCGGGAGGTGTGTTCAAGCAGGTGCTCATCGATTCGGGGGCCGGACAGGCCGTCGCCGCGTCGCTCACTGCCGTCGCCCTCCCGACGGTGGTCGTGGCCTGGCTGGTGGCCGCCGTGATCCGCGTGCTCCAGGGATCGGCGACGGTGGCGATGATCACAGCGGCGGGGCTCGTGGCGCCCCTCGTCGAGGCAGCCGACCGTCCTGAACCGTTCGCCGCGCTCGTCACAATCGCCATCGCAGCCGGCGGCACGGTTGTCTCCCACGTCAACGACTCCGGCTTTTGGCTGGTCGGCAAGTTTCTCGGCCTCTCGGTCGGCGACACGCTCCGCACCTGGACGGTGCAGGAGACGATCATCGGCGTGCTGGGGCTCGTCTTCGTCATCATGATCGCCGCCGCAACCGGCGTCTTGTGAAACCCTCTGGTGTGGCAGCATGCCCGGGCCAACAGGAAGCCGCCCGGCGCAAGCCGGCGGGCTGAAGCGTCAACCAGCGCAGCAGGCCCCCGGGCTCGCGCCCGGGGCTTTCCGGCCAAGGAAGCAGGCCTTCCCCAGCAAGCCGCCAGGCGCAAGCCGGCGGGCTGAAGCGTCAACCAGCGCAGCAGGCCCCCGGGCTCGCGCCCGGGGCTTCCTGGAGGAGGCTCTCACGTGCTTCAATTGAGGGAATCCATCCCGTTTGATCTTTCACGAGAGACGTCCGATGCCTCTTCTATTGTGTCTGCGAATTTTGGTGTGCACGGTTTGTTGTGCCACACTGGCACACGTGGGCTTTGCCGCCCCCACTGCCGATCGGCCAAACGTGTTGTTCATCGTTTCCGACGATCTCAACACACTGCTGGGCTGCTACGGCGATCCACTGGCCAAGACACCGAACATCGATCGGCTGGCGGCCCGGGGCGTACGGTTCGAGCGGGCCTACTGCACGTTTCCGCTCTGTGGCCCCAGCCGCAACTC
>JBIKNV010000365.1:0-3568 GCA_044358475.1 Pirellulales bacterium
ATCCTCGCCAACGCCCAAATCTTTCGGCAGTCGATCCCGGAACACGTGAGCCTGCCGCAGGCCTTCCGTCAGGCCGGGTACTTCGTGGGCCGGATCGGCAAGCTCTATCACTACAATGTCCCTTTTTCGGTCGGCACCGACGGCCACGACGACCCGGCCTCGTGGGAACTCGAGCTCAACCCGGCCGGCGTTGATCGCCTGGAAGAGGAGCCGAAGATTTTCTCGCTCGCGCCCGGCCAGTTCGGCGGCACGCTCTCCTGGTACGCCTCGCCGCGGCCCGATGCCGAGCATACCGACGGCCTGCTCGCCGCCGACGCCGAGTGGGTACTGGAGCGGTGCTCGCGCGATCGCAGTCGGCCGTTTTTTCTCGCCGTGGGCTTCTTCCGACCGCATACGCCCTACGTCGCACCAAAGGAGCCCTACTTCGGTCTCTACCCTGAAGCCTCGATGCCTGTCGTCGCCGACGTGAAGGCCGATCAGGCCGATCTGCCTCCCGCCGCCCTCGGCAGTTCAAAAAAGGAGCACGACGCGATGACCGACGACCTGCGTCGACAGGCCCTCCAGGCCTACTACGCGAGTATCAGCTTCATGGATGCGCAGGTCGGTCGCGTCATCGCTGCGCTCGACAAAAGCGGTCTCGCCGACAACACGATCATCGTCTTCACGAGTGACCATGGCTATCACACCGGCGAGCATGGCCTTTGGCAGAAGCAGAGCCTCTTCGAGGAGAGCGCTCGCGTCCCGCTCCTGGTCGTCGCTCCCGGCGCTTCCAAGCCGGGCACGGTCACCACAGCGCCTGTCTCCCAGATCGATCTTTACCCCACGCTCGCCGCGCTCTGCGGCGTGAAAGCCCCCGACACCCTGCAGGGGCAGAGCCTGGTGCCGCTACTCGCCGATCACCGTGCGCAGGGCCGCGGCTGGGCGATCTCGCAAGTGGTCCGCCGGCAGGGAAAGAACAAGCCAGCTTTTTTCGGCTACTCACTGCGTACGCCCCGCTGGCGGTACACCGAGTGGGACGAGGGCCGGGAGGGCCGCGAACTCTACGACCACGAGTCTGACCCCGAGGAACTCGTGAACCTCGCCGAGTCAGCCGACCACGCCGCCACCGTCGCCGAGCTTTCCGAGAAACTCAAGGCCGCTGTCGCGACGACCATGCCCGCTTCCGGGGAAACGCCCCCCGTCCGCGAGGGCCTCTGGAACCCTGGCGTCGTTCGCTGATCTTCCGTCAGGCACTGGGAAAGAGCGTTCGCATCGGGTCGGTGAGGCAAGGCATCCGGCTGCCGGCGAGCACCTCGCCGGTGGTGCAGCCCGCCATGATGCCGGCCGTCTCGGCCATCGCCCGCACCCGTGGGAAGACGTGCGCCTTCTCCGGCGGAAACTGCGAGGCATAGCAGCCGATGGCGGCCAGTTTCGTGTCAAGGTGGCCCGCAATGTCGATGACCACGGGCCAGTGGCCATGCGGCACGGCAGGCATGCCGGCAAAGAGAAAATAGGTGAGGAACTGTGGCACGGTGTGGACGGGCAGACCGTCGAACGTGTCGTTCCATTTCGTGAGCCGCGAATAGAAGACGGCCGCCTCGGTGATCGCCACCGCCTGGGCGTGGTCGGGCGAAGCCAACGGAGTCTTGTCGCCCAGGCCGAGCACAAGCCGCGGCCGCCAGCGGCGAAACACCTTCGCCAGCGCCACCCGCACCTCGAACGAATCGAAGAGCCGACGGTTGGGAAAGTCGAGGTTTTCCCGATGCACCACGCCAAGTACTTTCGCGGCGGCGGCGGCTTCCGCGAGCCGCTCTTCCGGCCCGCTCGACCGCGGCGTCGGCTCGCCGTCGGTGAGGTCGACGATGCCCACACGATATCCCTGCGTGGACAGGAGCGCCAGCGTGCCGCCGCAGCCGATCTCGACGTCGTCGGGATGGGCGCCAACGGCAATCACGTCGAGCGGTTCGGGAAGCTGCGGCTCAGCCATTGTTGGTCACAGGCGGCAACTCAGCGGGGCTTCGTGGCGGCCATGAGGAAGCTCGGGTTGATCGCTTCGAAGCGGATGCGGTCCATCTGCTCGATGCCCCGGGCGACGTTGACCATCCAGTAGGCGGCGTCACCCGAGCGGGCGCGGAGGAATGCGTGGACGGCCGCGAGGTTCTCGATGCTGTTACACGAGGTCACCAATCGCCCACCCGGCTTCAGCCGCTTCCAGGCCTCCTCGACGAGCCTCGCCACGTGGCGGCCACTCCCCCCGACATAAATCGCATCGGGAGCGGGCAGCCCGGCCCACGCTTCGGGGGCTTGGCCGAGCACGGCGTGCAGATTGACCACGCCAAACCGCTCGGCATTCTCGAGGATGAGCCGATGATCGTCGGGATCCATCTCGATCGCATGAACCACGCCGGCATGGGCGATCCGCGCGGCCTCGAGGCCGACCGAGCCGCTCCCGGCCCCCACATCCCAGACGACGCTCGTTGGCTGAAGAGCCATCTCGGCCAGAGCCAACGAACGAATCTCAGCCGGCGTGAGCAGACCACGCTTTGGACGCGACTGGAGGAAGCACTCGTCAGGGTTGCCGAAGAGCCGCGTGCCGACTTCACCGGCCGCGTCGGTCACGCGAGACTTTCGTACGAGGATCATCACGTTGAGCGGCCCGAACGCATCGCGGGCGATGTCGGCCAGGGCCCCCTGCGTCACCCGCTCGTCGGGCGAACCGAGGTTTTCACAGACGTATGCCTGAAACGAATCGATGCCGTTGTCGAGCAGGGTCTGGGCGACGGCGGCCGGCGGCCACTGGTCACTCGTGAAGAGGCCGACCGTGTCGCTGGAACGAATCTTGTCGATCACGCGCTCGATCGACTGCCCGGCCAGGTTCGCGAGAAACGCCTCCTCCCACGACTCCTTCACGCGGGCGAACGCCAGTTGCATGCTGCTGACATGCGGGACTACCTCGAATCGCTCCTTGCCAAGCTTGGTGCAGACATAGCGGGCCGTGCCGTAGAAGAGCGGGTCGCCCGAAGCGAGCACGACGAGCCGCTTGTCGCCAGCCGCCTCGATCTTTTCGCACAACTCCTCGAGCGTGGCCGCCACGGCCAGTCGGCCCGCAAGATCGGCCGGCAGCAGGGACCGGCAGACTTCTGGGCCAAGCAGAGCGTCGGCACTCTCGAGCACCTTCCGGGCCTGGGCGGTCATGCCGTCGACACCGTCATCGCCGATGCCGACAATAAATACTTTCTCCGCAGCCACCGACCCTCCCGTCATGCACTGCCCGTGGAAGCCTCCCACGGCCCGCAACGCCGCCGCTGTGGATCAGGCCTGGAACGAACTGCCGCAGCCGCAGCTCTTCTTCGCGTTCGGATTGTTGAACGTGAAGCCTCGCTTGTCGATCCCCTCGTGGAAGTCGAGCGTCGTGCCATCAAGAAAGAGGTCGCTCTTCTTGTCCACCACGACAGGCACACCGTGCTGCTCAGACTTGCTGTCGACCTTCGGATCCCAGGCAGTATCGAAGCCCAGTGAGTATTGGAAGCCGCTACAGCCACCTCCAGCGACACCGACGCGGAGGACCGTTTCAGCGGCGAGTTTTTGA
>JBIKNV010000139.1:0-6801 GCA_044358475.1 Pirellulales bacterium
CGATCGTTTTCCGAGATGTGCACAAGCACGGTCCACGGAGCCGCCGCGTGGATCGCCGCCGTGAGATTCTTCTCCTCGATGTTGGCGTGAAACGTGTCGTACATCATCCGCACAGCCGGATGGTCCACCGCCTGCACAAACCGCACCGTCTGCTCGACGCTCGTCAAAAAGTAGTTCTCGAAGCGGTTGAGGTATTCCGTGGCGATCGTCACGCCGGATTGGGCGGCATGCTCGGCCACCTGCCGCATCGTGTCGACGCCCCACTTGAACTCGTCTTCCGTCGGCCCCTTACCGGTGAATTCACCGATGGCCGAGTGAGTGGGACCGCAGAGGATTTTCACACCCGCCGCGTGACAGCAGTCGAGCGTCCGCTTCATCGCGTCGACCGCCGCCGCCCGCACGGTCGCCGACGGGCTGATCGGGTTGTCACCCGCCCCGCGAACCGTGACGGCCGTCCGCTCCAGGCCGATCGCGTCAAGCCGCCCGCCCCACTGCTTGTAAAGCGACTCGTTGAGCTCGAAGATCGGCATCTCGATCCCGTCGTAGCCGATCGCCTTGACCTTCTCGACGACGGGCCCCATGCCGTCATGCATGCGATCGGTCCAGAGGAGGAGATTGAGGCCATATTTCATCGGGACACCTGCTGAGGGAACGTGGAAGGAAACCGAGATTCAAACACGGGCCGCGGTTTCGCGGCAAGGTCAATGCGACCTGGGAAGACAGGGATGACCCGATCCTAGGTGACGCGTCGACGACCGTTCTTCGGGGCCGACTTCGCGCGTCGGCGGCCGTCTTTTGTCGCCGGCACGCTCTTGAGCGGCTCGGGAGCGCCGTCAAGCCGGTCGCCAGGCTTGATACCCGCCAACCGCTCGTCGATCCGCGCCGCATACGCCTCCGAAAGTTCGAAGCCGAGGAACGACCGGCCGAGTTTCTTCGCCACCGCCAGCGTCGTGCCGCTCCCGCCGAATGGGTCGAGCACGATGTCGCCCTCGTGGCTGCAGGCCCGGATGATCCGGCCGAGCAACTGTTCCGGCATCTGGCAGCCATGCCAGCCCGACCGCTCCTTGAACGTGCCGCAGACCCGCGGGAAATACCATGTATCACCGTCGGACTCGAATCCCTCGGGCAGATCCTGCGGCCGCAGGATCCAGGTATCGTCAGGCAGCCGCCCGGCGGCATTGGCCCGCTTGTCTCCATACACAAGCTCACGGGCCGAGGGCACTCGAATCGCATCGACATTGAACGTGAACGCGTCGGGGTCCTTCACGAAGTGAAAGAGGTGGGCATGCGACCGGCTGAATTTCTGCTTGCAGTTCACGCCAAACGTGTAATACCAGACCACCCACGACCGGCAGGTAAGACCGAGTTCCCGCGTGGCGATCACCTTCAGTTCGGCGGCGTATTCATCGCCGATCGCCAGCCAGAATGTGCCGTCGTCGCGGAGCACCCGCTTGATCTCTCCCATCCACCGCTGCGACCAGGCGAGGTAGTCGTCGGCGGAGCGGCGGTCATCGTAGGTGTCGTAGTCGTAGCCAATGTTGAACGGCGGGTCGGCGAAGGCCAGATGCACGCTGACGGACGGCGTGCGCGAGAGAAGATCGAGGCAGTCGCCCCGGTGCACGCGGCCAGGGGCGGGGGAGGCGTGAGTTGCAAGGCTCATGCCGATGAATATAGCGGAGCGGAAGAAAACCCGACCGCGGCCCTGCTGCAGAAAGAACTGGCGCAAGCCCGGGGGCTGCGGCGGCGTCGGCTGGTGCGTCATCCCGCGGGCTTGCGCCCTGCGGCTGGGTGTACCCACCACCACTCAGCCCCGGGCGCAAGCCCGGGGGCTGCGGCGTCGGCGGCTGGTGCGTCATCCCGCCGGCTGGCTAGGGAATCTGTCACCGGCCCGTCGCGAGCCGCAGCGCCACGCCACACGCCGCCTCGAACGCCTCGAGGTCGAGCTGCTCCTTCGTGGTGTGGATCTCCATCTGGCCGCAGCCGAGCGTCACCGTCGGGATCCCATTGGCTGCCATCCAGTTGGCGTCGAGGCCGCCGTTCGAGATTTCCATCCGCGGCGTTCTGCCGATCGCCGCCACAGCCTCCACGGCCGCCGCCACGCACGGTTCGTCGTTCGCCAGCCGAAACGCCGGATCGTGCCCCCGCGCCTCTGCCCGCAAGAGTGCCGATTCCGCCACCACGTTGGTTGCCGCCCCAGCCTGGATCACACCGACGTTGCTCGTGCCCCGCTTGCCCCCCTTTTCGACCAAGCCATGCCAGCCATCTTCCACGAGCGCTGCGATCGCCAGCGCTGCGATCGCTATCGCCGACACGCCCTTCTCGGGCGCCACGCCCGCATGGCTGGGAATGCCCTCGACGGCGATGTCGAGCCGATAGCCACCGGTCGCGCCCACCGTAATCTTCTCCACCACGCCGCCGTCAAAATTGAAGGCGAGCTTCGGCCTGCCGAGTGTGGCCGCCTTCGCAAACCGGGCACCGTAGAGTCCCACCTCCTCCTGGATCGCGAAGAAAAAAGTCAGCGGCGGATGAGGCAGTTTCTTCTCCAGGATTTCGAGGGCCGTCGAGAGCACGACCGCGCAGCCGGCCCGGTCGTCGGCACCGAGCCCCGTGGCCGGATTCCCACTCTTCACAAATCGTCCGCTCACCACCGGCTTCGTGCCGACGCACACGGGCACCGTGTCCATGTGGGCCATCAGGAGCCGCCGTGGGCCGGGGAAGGTGCCTGGCAACTGCACGACGAGATTGCCGACATCGCCCTTGAGGGGCGTCTTCGTGTGGGCATCGTCGAAGGAGAATGCCGACCGCGGGCAGCCGGCCTCTTTGAGCCACCAGCAGATCCGCTCGGCGATGGCCCGCTCCTCACCGCTCTTGCCAGGAATACCGAGCAGGTCGAGCACGACGCGACGAGCGCGGGCGAGGTCGGGCTGCGGGGCAGCGGCCACCGCGGCATCCCGCGGTTCATCGCGTACACTGCTTGGCTTCTTCGACTTCGACACCCGCTGGGAGCCTTTCACGGAACGGGCCATGCGCATCTTTCTGGCTGGGATCATGCAGGGCTCGCACGTGGCGGCGCTGGTGCATGATCAGACGTATCGAACCACCTTTCGCGACCTTGTGCAGGGACACTGGCCGCAGGCGGAAGTCTACGACCCGTTTGCCAATCATTCCACGTCAGTGGGCTACGACATGCGGCGGGCCCGCGACGTGTTTACGAAGCATGTCGGCATGTGCCGGGAGTTTGACCTCGTGATCGCCTTCGTACCGGAGGCGTCGATGGGCACGGCGATCGAGATGTGGGAGGCCCACACCCACGGCCGTGTGGTGGTGACCGTGACGCCGCTGGTGCACAACTGGGTGGTGCAGCTGGCCAGCGACGCGGTGTATCGCGATGCCGACGAGTTTTCCCACGCGTTGCGCACCGGCGTGATCGATCGGTTGATGCAGCAGCGGTGATTCGCCGCGGCGGCACCGGTTGGTGCGTCATCCCGCCGGCTTGCGCCTGGCGGCTGAGTGTGATCAACTTCACCCAGCCCCGGGCGCAAGCCCGGGGGCCAGGAGCGGCGACGGCTGGTGCATCAGTCCGCCGGCTCGCGCCTGGCGGCTTGGTGGGTAACGCCTAGCCCCGGCGCTGGAGGGCCGCGCGACACGCGGCCACGACGTGCGATGCCGCCTCCGACTTCACTTCCCACGGCTCCGCCAGGAGCGGCGCATCATCGACCCAATCGCGGTGGATCGCAGCTGCGGTCGCAGCGGAGTCCGTCGCGATGGCACCGCACGACCCGAGCGCCGCCAGCACCAGCTCCCGCACCGGCCCGGTGGCGGCCGCCACCAGGTCACCGGCCACCACATGCACCGCCACCGGCACCCCTGTCTCGATCGCCAGATCGGCGAGGATACCGGCATGGATCACGAAGATCGCATCGGGGTTCGAGGCTTCAACCGCCTCGGTGATGCCCTGCCGCGCCGTCTCCCGCACGAGGCCAAGCAGCCGCGGCGACACGGCGGCCACCGCTGTGAGGAACGGGTCTGCGGCCCCGGACTGCACCGCCGCATGGAGCTTCCGCGACGCCGCCACAGTGTCGAGAAGGTGGATCGCGAACATGCCGTGCGGCTGCTCGGCCAGGCTCGGCACCGACGCCGGACCGCACACCATCGCCCGCACCCGCAACGGCTCGAGGGCGGCCCGCAGCTGATGGGCCCGCGTGTGGGGCGGATCGCAGTTGGCATGGTCGATGAGCAGGATCCGCATCCGCCTGCCACCGCCCCCCTGAATCGATGTCAGATCCATGTCACACCGCCAGCCCGGGCGAGCCATCGAATGACTACCAGCCCCACGGCCATCCAGGCCGACGCCGCCCAATCATCGGCCATGATGCCAAGACCTGCCGGTAGCCGTTCGAGCTGGCGACCGGGAGGCAGCTTCGAGATGTCGAAGAGCCGATGCAACAAGAACGCGATCGCAATGACCACCGGCGAACGGGCCGCCGCCGGCACCACGAGCAGCCCCAGCGGCAGGCTCGCCACCTCGTCGTACACAATCGCGCCGGGATCGCTGCCCCGGCCGAGAAGGGCGACGGCCCGCGTGCAGATCGGCACCCCCACGGCGTTGATGGCGACCAACAACGCCGCCTCCACCGGCAGCGGCAGTTCCCAAGCGGCCAGAGCCGCCGCCAGCACGGCCCCCACGGCCGCACCCGCCGTACCTGGAGCGAGCCCCAGCCGCCCCACGCCGCCGCACGTCGCCAAAAAAACCGCCGGCGAAAGCCAGGGCGGGGTGCTTGCAGGGAAAGTCGTCAGCCCATCCGAATCAGAAGCCATGATGCGTATGATAAGGTTTGATCATGAGCAATGCCCCTTCCCAGTCCGCTGCAATCGGCCGCCTCGAACTCATCGAATACCCCCATCCCGCCCTGGCCCGCAAGGCCAAGCCGCTGGCGCGGATCGACGACGCCGTCCGCGATGCGGTGGCCCAGATGTTTGACATCATGTACGAGGCCCAGGGCGTGGGGCTGGCCGCCAATCAGGTCGCGCTCCCGTATCGGCTCTTCATCGTGAATGTCACCGGCCGACGGGGAGCGGGCGAGGAACTCGTGTTCCTGAATCCGTCCCTCAGCCGCCCTCGGGGCACGGCCGTGCAGGAGGAGGGCTGCCTGAGCCTGCCGGGCCTGCGGATGGATGTCCGCCGGCCGGAGCAGGTGGTGCTCGATGCCTGGTCGCTCGACGGCCAGCCGGTCCATCTCGACCTCAACGGCTTCTTGGCCCGCGTCGTGCAACACGAGTTTGATCACCTCGAGGGCCGCCTCTTCACCGACCGGCTTCCCGAGGCGGCCGCGCTCGAAGCCCGTCGGGCGTTGGCAAGCATGCAGGAGGTGTTCAGCGGCCGCCAGTCCCGCGGCGAGTCTCCGTCGCACGATCAGCTCGTCGCCCGCCTCGACGCCCTCGAAGCAGACCGCTGTGTGGTCTGACATGCCTGCCGACGCCCCCCACCCCGCGGCCGGCACTCCTTCGCTGCGACCGCTCCGGCTAGTCGTCATGGGTACCGGCCCCTTCGCCGTGCCGATGTTTGAGGCCTTGCGAACATCGCCCCACGAGATCGTGGCCGTGGTCACTCGGCCCGACCGCGTCGCCGCGGGCCGCCGGCCTCCGCGCAATCCGATGCGCGAGGCTGCCACCGCCGCCGGGATGCCGGTGCTCGATCCCGCAAACATCAACGACGTCACAAGCATCGCCGCGCTTCGCGGGCTCGCCCCCGATCTGCTTGTCGTTTGCGACTATGGGCAGATTCTCTCCGCCGAAACGCTCGGCCTCGCCCCGTGCGGAGGCATCAATCTTCACGGCTCACTCCTGCCGCGGCATCGCGGCGCGGCGCCGGTGCAGTGGGCGATCCTGGAGGGCGACCCGGTGACCGGCGTAAGCGTGATCCACATGACGCCCGCGCTCGATGCCGGTGCGGTGATCGTGGCCCTCTCCACTCCCATCGAGCCACGGGAGACGGCGGCTGAATTGGAGCAGCGGCTGGCGACGCTTGGCGCTGACGCGGTACTCGAAGCGGTCGACCGACTGCAGGCGGCGCGCAGCATGGGCCCGTTCACGGCCCGACAGTCGATCGGCACGCCACAGGATGCCACCCGCGCCACCCGCGCGCCGCGATTCTCGAAGGCCGACGGCATCATCGACTGGTCGCAGCCCGCGAGCCGGATCGCGCGGATGCGGCGGGCGCTCGAGCCTTGGCCGCGGACGGCGACCGTCTACCGCCGGGATGGCGACGCGCGGCGACTCGTCGTGGAGGATTGTGACGTGCTCGACATGGCATTCCTGCCAGCCCGCGATGCCAAGCCCCCTGGCACGGTGCTCGCCGCCGACGACAACGGGATCGTGGTGGCCTGCGGCGGTGGCACCGTCCTGGGGATCCGCCGGGTGGTTCCCGAGGGGAAGCGCAGTATGTCGGCCGCCGAGTTTCTTCGTGGCAACGGCCTCCACCCCGGCACCGTGCTGGGGTAGAAGGGCGCAGGCGCAAGCGTTTCCCAGCTAGCCGCAGGGCGCAAGCCCGCGGGATGGCGCACGAGCCACCGCAGCCGCAGCCCCCGGGCTTGCGCCCGGGGCTAGCTGGTGCTGATCCCACACGTAGCCGCCAGGCGCAAGCCCGCGGGATGACCGCCAGCCACCGCCGCCGCGGCCCCCGGGCTCGCGCCCGGGGCTGCCTGGTGGAGGGCTTGCGCCCGGGGCTTTCTGGTAAACTTCGCCGCTGTGAAACGCCTGTGGATTGAAACGGTCGGCTGCCAGATGAACGTGCTCGACAGC
>JBIKNV010000140.1:0-6796 GCA_044358475.1 Pirellulales bacterium
CCGGGGGACACTCAGCGTCATGGAGACCTGACCTGCGAGCATGGTTGCGACGCCAACCAGGGACAAGCCACATGGCTATTTTTCGCGAAATACCGGGAAAACATGGCATGGCTGCCGGAACGGGCCTCCGCTAATCTCCGGTTTCCTGAAAGCTGCCCAGGCTTCGTGTGAAACTTGTGCGGCTCTTCGGAACATGCCGGCGCGATGAGTGTTTCTCATGGCCGCGGGCGGGTTGAGCGATTCCAACACACAGGATTTACGTTTCCGGGTCTTCGCTTCTTCGACATGACGACGGTGGCATGGATGCCCCCGTACCCAAACACCCGGCAGGCAGATCCACGGAGGAAAAGATGGTCGGCAAGCAGATGTTCCTCGGTTTCCGCTGGGCGGGGCTCATGGTGGTGCCAGTTCTGCTGGCATGCGTGCCGGCCATGGCCCAGCAGCCAGCCGCTTCAGCCTCCACGCCTGCCGCCAACGCCGCGACACAGGGGCCCGGTCTCGTTCCGGCCGGCGATGCCTCCCAAATGAATGCCAACGCCGGCGACGCCAACGCGGCCGCAGCCGGTTCCCATCCGCTCGAGCCGGCGCTGGAACTTGCCGGCAAGGGGCTGGCTTCGATCCAGGCCACCATGCGGGACTACTCCTGCACGATGGTCAAACGGGAGCGGATCGACGGCAAACTCGGCGAGCACCAGTACATGTTCGCCAAAGTGCGGCGGGCGCCGTTCAGCGTCTACCTCTACTTCCTCGGCCCGGAAGACGTGAAGGGGCAGGAAGTGATCTATGTCGACGGCAAGAACGACAACAACATGCTCGCCCATGCCGGCAGCGGTGTCCGGGCGATGGTGGGCACGGTATCGCTCAAGCCCCAGAGCATGCTGGCCATGACCGGCAATCGCTATCCGATCACAGAGTTCGGTGTGGAGCGGCTCGCCGAGCGGCTGGTCGAGGTCGCCGAGCACGATAAGAACTTCGGCGAGTGCGAGGTCAATTTCTTCCCCAATGCCAAGGTGAACGGCCGGATTTGCACCTGCGTGCAAGTGGTGCACCCGGTGCCACGGCGAAACTTCCGATTTCACCTCGCCCGGGTCTTCATCGACGATGAACTTCTGATCCCGATCCGCTACGAGGCGTACGACTGGCCGCACGAAGCGGGCGGGCAGCCGGTGCTCATGGAGGAGTACACCTACATGAACGTGAAGACCAATCAGGGCTTCACTGATGCCGACTTCGATCCCACCAATCCGTCGTACAAGTTCGGCGGGAAGAAATAGGGGCTGCGGCAACGCTGGCTGGTGATTCATCCCGCGGGCTTGCGCCCTGCGGCTAGTGGTTTCTTGGCGAACATCCGTTCGCTCGCGTAAACCCGCCCTCCAGGCGGGCAGTGCCAGCCTCTAGCCAGCACAGGGCGCAAGCCCTGTGGCCGCGCTCGGTTTCCTACGCCGGCTCCGTGGCACGGCCAGCCCCGAGCGGATTTCAGGCGCGGAACGGCTACACTCGTGCCGTGAGCGAAGTTCATCCAGCGTCGAGTGTTCATGCAAGCGTGCTGCCGGCGGAGGTGATGGCGTTTCTCGCCATCCGGCCCGGAATGCGCGTGGTGGATGGCACGCTCGGCGGCGGCGGTCATACGCGACTCCTCGCCGAAGCGGTCGGGGCGGAGGGGCTCGTCGTGGCGATCGACCGCGATCCCGAGGCCATCGAGCGGGGTGCTCGCGAAATGGCCGGCCAGCCCGTGCGATTTGCTCAGGCCAATTACTGTGATCTTCCGGAGGTGCTCGACGCGCTGTCGATCGACACGGTCGACGCGGTGCTGCTCGACGTGGGGCTCTCCAGCGATCAGCTGGCGGATCAGTCGCGGGGTTTTTCGTTCAACAGCGATGGGCCGCTCGATTTGCGGTTTGATCCGACGGAAGGCGAGCCCGCCTGGCGGCTCGTCAATCGGATGAAGCCTGACAGCCTCGCCGACATCATCTTCGAGTTTGGCGAGGAGCGTTATAGCCGGCGGATTGCCCGGAAAATCGCGGCCGTGCGGGACAAGGAGCCGATTCGCTCGGCTCGGGACTTCGCCACGCTCGTCGCCTCGGCGATCCCGCGCCAATCGCCCCCTCCCCGGATCCATCCGGCTACGAGGACGTTTCAGGCCCTGCGCATCGCGGTGAACCGGGAGCTCAAGTCGCTGCGAATCGCCCTCGAACGAATTCCGGCCAGGCTTGCGCCCGGTGGACGGTGTGCCGTGATCTCGTTTCATTCGCTCGAGGACCGGTTGGTCAAAGAGGCGTTTCGCAATCGGCAGATCTGGGACTGTCTGACACGGTCGCCCATCGAGGCGTCCCCGGAAGAACTGGTCCGCAATTCCCGCAGTCGGTCGGCCAAACTGCGGGCGGCGCAACGGATAATTTGACGCGACTGGCGGCCGTCAGCCGGGACTTGTCCGGGTTTTCTCGGGGGAGAAGGTCTGGCGTCAGCGCGGCGTTTTTTTCACAATCCGCGGCCTTTTCCGGTCTCTAATGACGGACGATCCATGGGTCGCGAAGCACACATTCTCCTCGCCGGTCTCGGACTGCTCGCCGGTGCGTTTGTCGGCGTGCTGTCGATCAAGCTGCTCTCGCCGCGGCCGCCGGTCGGGGCTGGCGCGGACATTCACGGCAGCGTTGCGATCTCGACAGCCGCCGAGATCGTGGAGCCGCCGACGCTGTCCATCGCCGCGGAGCCAGGAGTGGCGGCACCAGCCGATCGCTACTCGGCGACGGCGAGCGGTTTCTCCGACGCCGCCGTTGATTCCATGCCATCCGACGGTGATGGCGTGGCCCTCGATCCACCACTCGAGCAGCCCTTGCCGCCGAGTGACCCGTTCGCACGCACTGGACGATTGACCACAGCGATCGACCCGATCGAAGAGCCGCAGCTGCTGGATTCTGAAGCGGTCGCCAGCGCCGAGCCGATGCACCGGTCCGCGTTGGATGACCTCTCCGCTGCGACGGCTGCAGCCTACGTGCCAGCTCCCGCCGGTCATGCTCCCCGGCACGAGGTGACCCGCTACGTGGCGGCCGTCGGCGACTCGTGGTGGTCGCTTGCCGAACGAATGTATGGAGACGGCCGCTATTACCGCGCGCTCTTCGCCTGGAATCGCGCCGTGAATCCGCGAGTATCGCTCGTGCCTGGCACGCCGCTCGAGCTGCCGCCGCTCTCAAAGCTGGCCGTCGCCTGGCCCGCGCTTGTGCCTGACGAGTAGGTGCCTCGGTGGTAGGCGGCGCGAGGTTGGCGATTCATCCCGCCGGCTTGCGCCTGGCGGCTGGCTTTACGAAACCCTCGCCATCCTGGCCTTGGGTTTCTTGGCGAACTCCGTTCGCTCTCGTAAGCCCGCCCTCCAGGCGGGCAGTGCGGGGTGGTGCGCATCCCGCCGGCTTGCGCCTGGCAGCTGGGTGCGGCCACCGCCCACTCAGCCCCGGGCGCGAGCCCGGGGGCCGGCGTGAACTCGATCGTGCAGCCTGCACTATGATGAGGCCGATGTCGGAAGCAGATCTCTATGACTATGAGTTGCCCCAGGCGTTGATCGCGCAGCAGCCGCTCGAGCGGCGCAGCGACGCCCGGCTGTTGCATGTGTGCCGCGCCGGCGGCGGGCTGGCCCATCGGCAGGTCGGCGATCTGCCAGAGATGCTGCGGCCGGGTGACCTCGTCGTGGTGAACGACACGCGGGTGGTGCCCGCGCGGCTCGTCGGCCACCGGGCGGCGACGGGCGGCACGTGGGAAGGCCTATTTCTCTCCGCGGATGCCGAGGCCGGCACCTGGCAGATTCTCGCGCAGACCCGCGGGCGGCCGGCCTGTGGAGAGCAGATCGTGCTCGAGAGTCGAACCGACACGCCAACCAGTCAGGATCGCCCTGTCTCGCTTGAACTCCTCGCCCGTGGCTCCGGTGGGAGCTGGATCGTGCGACCCACGCCACAGGAGCCCGCGCAGGCCCTGCTCGAGCGGGTCGGCCGGGTGCCGCTGCCTGGCTACATCCGCGGCGGTGCGGAATCGCCGGCGGACCGGGAGCGGTATCAGACGGTGTTTGCCCGCGCGGCCGGATCCGCTGCTGCCCCCACGGCCGGGCTTCATTTTACCGACGACCTCCTTGCCGCCCTTGCGGCCCGCGGCGTCGGGCTGGCTCGCGTCACGCTCCATGTCGGCATCGACACGTTTCGGCCGCTCTCAACCGACAGGCTCGACGATCACCGCATGCACACGGAGTGGTGCGAGTGCCCAGTGGAAACCGTGGCGGCGATTGCCGAGGCCAAGGCCCGCGGCGGCCGCGTGGTGGCGATCGGCACGACGGCGGTGCGGACGCTGGAGACAGCAGCCCAACGGTCGCCAGCCGGCGCTGTCTCGGCCTGGCGGGGTCCGACGGACCTGTTCATCAAACCCGGCTTTTCGTTCCGTGTGGTCGACTGCCTGTTGACGAATTTCCACATGCCGCGGACAACGCTCATGGTGTTGGTGAGCACGTTCGCCTCCCGCGACCTCATTGGTCGGGCGTATGACGAGGCGATTCGTGAGCGGTATCGGTTTTTGAGTTACGGCGATGCGATGCTGATCGAGTAGGAGCCAAAACAGGAGTCTGGCGATGTCAGTCATTCCCCAGGAAGACGTGCTGGTCGTGCCCCGGTCGCTGTTTGACGAGGCCGGTGCATTTCAGGGCTTCTGCGGCGACACGGCGGCCTATTTGCCGCGGCTGCTCGATCCCCGACATACGTCGTGGCGGCCGCGGGCGAGCGTCGAAGACGATCCATCGTTCAAACAGTTGATTCCCTACTGCGTGCTCGCGCACCGTGGTGCTGACGGCAGGGTCGAGTATTTCGCCTACACCCGTGGCGGCGGCCAGAGTGAAGCCCGGCTGCGGGCGAAGCGGTCGGTGGGAATCGGCGGTCACATTTCGAGCACCGACGGCGAGCATGGCGACGACACGTCCTACGAAGCCGGCATGCGGCGGGAGCTGGCGGAAGAGATTTCGATCGGTGGCGGCTGGGCGAGCCGCTGCGTGGGCCTGATCAACGACGACTCGAACGCCGTAGGGAGCGTGCATCTCGGAATCGTGCACATCCTCGAGCTCGAGCGGCCGGAGGTGGCATCGCAGGAAAGTGAACTCGTCGAGTGCGGGTTTGCGACACTCGACTCGCTGCTGGCCGACCGCGACCGTTTCGAGACCTGGTCGCAGATCACGCTCGACGCGCTCCGCGACGGTACACTCGGCTGAGTGATCTACCTCGACAACCATTCCACGACTCGGCTCGACCCGCGGGTGCTCGAGGCGATGCTGCCGTGGCTCACTGACCACTACGGCAACGCCGGGAGCACGACCCACGAGATGGGCCGCGAGGCACGGGCCGCCGTCGAGGCTGCTCGGGAAACGTTCGCCACCGCGATCAACGCGACGGCCCGCGAGATCGTGTTCACCAGCGGGGCCACCGAGAGCAACAACCTCGCCATCCTCGGCACGGCTTCCCGGCGCGGCGAAGCCAAGGGGCACGTGATCACGGCCGTCACGGAGCACCATGCCGTGCTCGATCCCATCGAGCACCTGGAGCGGGAGGGCTTTGCCGTCACCCGGCTGCCAGTGGCGGCGGGTACGGGACGGCTCACTCCGGCTGCTGTTGCGGCGGCTCTGCAGCCCGATACGTTTCTTGTGTCGGTGATGCTTGCCAACAATGAGATCGGCACGATTCAGGACATCCCGGCGATCGCCGCGGCTGTGCAGAGGCATGGCGCATCGCTGCACGTCGACTGTGCCCAGGCCCTCGGCCGGATTCCAGTGGACGTCGATGCCCTCGCGGCCGATCTGGCGAGTTTCTCGGCCCACAAGTTTCACGGTCCCAAGGGCGCGGGCGCGCTCTACGTGCGGCGGCGCGAGCGGATCGTGCGGGTCGATCCGCTCGTCTTTGGCGGTGGCCAAGAACGTGGCATGCGGAGCGGCACGCTCGACGTGCCCGGCATCGTCGGCATGGCGGAGGCCGCTCGGCTGGCAGCGACCCACCATGCGGAGGAGTCGCGACGGCTTCGCGACATGCGGAACAGGCTCTGGCAGCGGTTGGCGGCGGGTGTGCCGAATCTCAGCATCAACGGCCCGCCGCTGGACGGCCCGGCTGAAGACAGCGGTCGGCTGCCCAACAATCTCAACGTCCACGTCCCCGGGGTCGATGGGCAGACGCTTCTTGCCACGCTCGCTGCCGAGGGGCTCGCCGTCAGTTCCGGTAGCGCCTGCTCGTCGGAAAACCCGCGTCCCAGCCATGTGCTTACGGCGATCGGGCTCACCGATGACGAGGCCCGGGCCAGCCTGCGGTTTGGGGTGTCCCGGTTCACGACCGAGGACGAGATCGACCGGGCCGCCGCAGTGATCGCCGCTGGCGTCAGCCGGCTGCGGGCGTTGTGAGGCCGAGGCCACGACACTCCCTGAAACCTGTTCTCCAGCACTTGGCCGGATGACGGGCGGGGGCTACAATTTTTCGCAGGGAAGGTTGCGAGATATCGCGGCTTGCCCCAGTCACCTTCCACGACCGTAGAAACAATCGAAGGACACAGGAGACCAGCGCCCATGTCGATCATGCTCACCGAAAAGGCCGCCGGCGAGGTCAAGAAGATCATCGCCGATCAAAAACTCGCCGCTGAAACGGTCCTCCGCGTCGGTGTCGCTGGAGGTGGCTGTAGCGGCTTCCAATACTCACTGGGCTTCGATACTGCCTGGGATCCGAAGGTCGACAGCAAGTCTGAGCAGCATGGTGTGCCTGTCGTGGTGGACAAGAAGAGCGACCTCTTTCTCGAT
>JBIKNV010000141.1:0-6785 GCA_044358475.1 Pirellulales bacterium
TTCGCTCCCCAGGACTGCGGGAGTTGGGCGGTCTGGTGATCGTGGTCGTCGCCGCCATCAGCTGGCGACTGCTATCCGGAACCGAGCAGGCGGATGCCCGTCCCCCCGCGCCGCCCGCTGCCACCGACAAGGCTGCCGCCAAGGCTGCCGCGCAGCCGGCGGCGATGGCGCTGGTCAATGGCATCGAGATCACCCGCGAACAACTCGTCACCGAGTGTGTCAGCCGCCACGGCGAACCGGTGCTCGAGGCACTCGTCAATCGCACGATCATCGAGCAGGCCTGTGGGCGACACCAGATCACGGTGACGGCGGCCGACATCGACGCCGAGATCGACGCCATGTCGCGGCGGTTCAACGTGCCGCGCGATCAGTGGATCGAACTGATCCGCAAGGAGCGGGGGATCAAGCCGCAGCAGTACGCCGATGACCTCGTCTGGCCGATGCTCGCGCTGCGGCGGCTGGCCCACGCCTCGATCGAGCCGACCGAGGAGGAATTCAAGCGGGCCTTTGACAACCGGTTCGGACCAGCGGTGAAGGCCCGCATCATCGTCCTGCCCACGCGCGTGGCTGCCGAGAAGATCCGGGCCCTGGCCCTCGCCGCCCCCGACGACTTCGGCGGCCTGGCCCGCCAGCATTCGATCGACGTCGGCAGTGCCAGTGCCAACGGCTGGGTACAGCCGATCCGCCGCCACTCCGGCGATGCCGCCTTCGAGGCGGTGGCATTCAGACTCGGGGAAGGGGAGATTTCGGAGGTCGTGCAGGTGGCCGACCAGTTCATCTTCCTCAAGTGTGAAGGAACGTTGCCGGCGGCGGAGGTGAAGCCCGAGGAAGCGCGTCCACGATTGGTCGAGGAACTCCGCGAGGAGAAAAGTCGGCGGGCGTCCAACGAGGTCTTTCGTCGGGAGCAGGATGCCGCGACGATCGAAAATGTGATGAACGATCAGGCGAAGGCCGCGGCGCGTCCCGGTGTGGCGGCGCTGGTCAACGGTGCTCCCGTGACGGTCGAGCAGGTGCAGAACGAGTGCCTTGATCGACACGGCGAAGAGGTGCTTGAGATCCTCATCACGCGGGCGATCATCGAGCAGTCCCTCGAGCGGCAACGGCAGAAGGTTTCCCGGGCTGAAGTTGACGCGGAGATCGTCCGGGCTGCCGAGTCGATGGGCTTCCACAAGGCCGACGGCTCAGCGGACACCGATGCCTGGCTGGCCCGGGTGACCCGCGAAGAGAAGATTTCGCTGCGGCACTATGTCGACGACGTCGTGTGGCCGACGGTGGCCCTCAAGAAACTCATCGGCCCCGTGCCGATCACGCGTGAGGATCTCGACAAGGCCTACCAGGCGACGTTTGGCGCCCGGGCGAAGTGTCGCGTGGTCGTGCTCGACAGTCAGCGGCGGGCCCAGGAGGTATGGCGACTGGCGCGGGAGAATCCCTCGGCGGAAACGATCGGCGACCTCGCCGAGCGGTATTCGGTCGATCCCACCAGCCGCACGCTGCGGGGCGAGGTGCCGCCAATCCAGCGGTATGGCGGTCAGCCGGCGCTCGAGCGGGAGGCCTTCGCGCTCAAGCCGGGTGAGCTGTCGGGCGTGGTGCAGGTGGCCGACCGGTTCCTGGTGCTCTTCTGCGAGGGCTACACCGAGCCGGCGAAGGTGAGCTTCGAAGAGGCCCGCGCCGAACTGCACGCCGACATTCTCGAGAAGAAGCAGCGGATCGAGATGGCCCGCCACTTCACGCACCTGCGGGGTGGGGCGGCAATCGATAATTTTCTGGCCGGCACGAGCCAGTCACCGGTGCGTCGCAAAGGTCCGGAGACTCCGGCGGAGGCAGGCCTGCCTGCGGCAACGCTCACGAAGGCGGAGCTCGACGATCTTGCCCGACCGCGGGCCGGGAGTCGACAGGCCGCGGGGCAGCCCTCCGGCGTGGTGCCCGCCTCGCACGACGCCCCGCAGCCGCAGCTACGGTGAGGTTAGCAGCGAGCAGCGGCTCATCGAATCGGTCATCAGGCAAGACTGGGCCCCCCATACGGCGCCACTATCGCCAGTCTGTCGGGTCCATCGATGGCCCGTGTGAGCGTGAAGACGCTTACTTTTTGAAGCGGGCATCGCGTTGATTTCCCTTCGAGAGGGCGTAGGCGAGAAGGTCGAGCACCTCCTCCTCGTTGAGCTGGTCGAGCAGCCCCTTGGGCATGAGCGACTCGGTGGCGGGGAAGATCTCGTCGATCTCCTCTCGCTTGAGCTCAACGAACTTCGTGGCGTCTTCCGGATCGGTGACGACCACAATCCGCTTCTCGTCTTCGGTGACGATCCGGCCACTCACCACCTTGCCGTCGGCCGTTTGTACGATGCTCGCCCTGTATTGGTCACTGATCACCTTGCTCGGCTCGACGATCGCCTCGACGAGATCCTTCACTTGGAACCGGCCGCCGGCCTGCGTGAGGTCGGGCCCGGTGGCACCGCCGTCTTCACCGAATCGGTGGCAGACGATACAGCGGGCAGCGGCAAATGCTTGTTGCCCCTGCTTGAAGTCGCGGGTGCCCTTGCCGAGGCCTTCCTTGGCGATCGCCATGACTTCGTCCACCGTCCAGGGCCGGCCCGGCCCCTTTGGTTTGGGCAGCGGCGGCGGCACGTAGGCCTTGCGGATGCCCAGCGTCTCGAGCGCCAGCTTCTCGTTGTCGGTGAGCCCTGCGAGGCTTTCGTTTTCGATGTTGAGCAGAAACTTGCGATAGCTGTTGCCGCCAGCCCACTCGCGGGCCCGGGCAAACCACTCGTAGTAGCCCTTGCGGTCGGCATCGGTCCACGCCGCCTTCTCGCCGACGGTGCGGAGGACGTAGGCGTAGTGGATCTGAAGCAGGTCGCCCCGCTTCTCGAGCGAGGCTCGCACGGCGCTGCCGTAGCCCGAGTTGCGTTCGGTCAGCCGTCGCAGATCGTCTTCATTCGGAGCGAGATTGGTCGCACTGGCCGATCCGGTCGGTGCGGCGAGCAGCCCGACGAGCTTGGTCACGATCCCGGGAGCACGCACGGCGACGAGCAGGCTCGACAGTTCACGGTCGAGATCGAACGAGCCCGAGGGAAAGAGCGGCGCAAAGCGGGCCGCGATCCGGGCCTTGGCCTCGGCCGGCGGGTCTCCCAGCCGGATCATGGCGAGTTCATGCGCCCGCACGAGGGCGATCTTTCCGGCCTCGTCGAGCGATGCGGGATCGACACGATCAAGCGCCGCGAGCACCACCGGCTGGGCGGCCGGCTCGGCCTGGCGGGCGACGGCGATCGCCCCCTCGATCACGCCCCACGGCGCCTGTGCCGCCAGCGCCTTGTCTTGCCAGAGTTCGATTGGCTGGTGCTCGAGAGCGATGCGGGCCGCATAGCGAATAAATCGGTCGGCACTGGCCAAGTGAGGCAGCGCCGCCGCCACAGCTGCCGCCGGATCGGCGGCTTTCGTATGGAAGGCTTCGAGGGCGTGGCGGGCTGCGCGGGCGTCGGCATGGCGGGCATCGTTGGCATCGACACGGGTGGTCGACTCGGGGCCGGCGTAGGTCACGCGGTAGAGTTCGCTCTGGCCGCCGCGGCCGCCGACGGCGAAGTACATGGCCCCGTCCCTACCGATCGTCATGTCGGTGAGCGGCAGCGGCGTACGGGCGACGAACTCCTCCTTCGTGCCCTTGTACGTGGAGCCATCGGGCTCGAGGTGGATGGCATACATCGTGCCAAACGTCCAATCGCAGACGTAGAGCGCCCGCTGGTATTTCTCTGGAAACTTCGTGCCGTAGCCGAAGGCGACGCCGACGGGCGAGCCTGGCCCGATGTCGACAAGTGGCGGCAGACTGTCCGGATAGGAAGCCGGCCACTTGCCGGTGCCGCTTCGCCAGCCGAGTTCACTGCCGCTGGTGGCATGGTTCACCCGCGTCGGTCGATACCACGGGGTGCCGAAGTCCCATTCCATGTCGGCGTCGTAGACGAAGAGTTCCCCGTCGGCGTTGAAGGCGAAGTCGTAGGCGTTGCGATACCCGGCGCTCCACACCTCCCATTCCTTGCCTGCCGGATCGGTGCTCACTACATAGCCTCCCGGGGCGAGTATGCCGGCGGCGTGGCCATTGCCGTCCCACATTCGTGTGATGACGAGGTCCTCATCCCAGTTGGCCGGCAGCCGACTCGCGGCGTCGGCTGGGAGAGTCACGCGGCGCTGCGAGGTGCGGAGGCCGCCCATCGTCTGCGGTGGCGTGACGTCCGTCGCGTCGAAGGGCACCTTCGTATGGTTGCCGCAGACGATGAACAGCCGCTTCCCGTCGGGCGAGAGGAGGATGTTGTGCGGGCCATGCTCGCCGCCCCCCTTGAACTCGCGGAGTTTTTCGACCGTGTCGAGCGTGTCGTCGCCGTTGACATCGGTGACGCGATAGAGGCCGCTGCCGGGTCCGCCGTTGCAGACGACGTAGAGAGCGTCGAAGGCCCAGAGCATGCCCTGTGCTCCGGTGAGGGGCACGGGAATTTTTTCCACGATCGTCTCGCCGGAGCCGTCGAGCGGCGCGGGGGAGATCCGCACGAGTCCCTTGTCGCCCTGATCGCTGGCGAGGATGCGGCCCTCAGGGTCGGTGGCGAGGCAGACCCATGAGCCGAGTTCTTCCCGGGGCACCACGAAGAGCCGTTCGGCAGCGAAGCCCGCCGGCACGGCGAAGGGTTGCTGGCCCGCCGGGATCTCGCCCGCCGGTACTCCCGCCACGATGGTCGGCATCCGCTCGGGGGCCTGCTGCCAGCGGGGGGCGTCGGTGGCAAGCGAGACAGAAGCAAAGACAAACGTGCAGGCGGCGGCGCAGCATGCGCGCCGCACCACCAAAGGAAGACAGATCATCGTGCGGCCCTCGGATGTTCGGGGATCGCGAATTATATCTCGGTCACGGGAACGCCCCAACCGGAGCGTAGGCCGTGGCATGGGTATTGGTGCACGAATTCGATCACCACGCTGACCGGGTAACCCTCCCGACAGAGCGTTCGCGGCACGGCGATGACGGCCGTCGTATCACTCGACGTCTGTCGGCATTCCGTCCTGCCGCGATGAGAGCCGCGACAGAACCGGCACGTTTCCCTGGGTGCCTTGCTTGACGCGTTGCAGGTAACTGCCACCGGATCCGCCGTTAAAGGTATTCGCCCCGGAAGGGTAGTCGGGAAGTCCAGCGTTGACTGATTGGTTGATGAACCGCACGCTCCCATCGCACAGCGCGAACCCGACTACGTTCGAGTGGGGGCTGTGCCATCCCATGTAGCTATGTCGCCGCTCGTTGTTGGAAAACGTGGCATTCGGCGCTTCGCCCCAGGCTCCCTCGGCAGTGACATCCGCATTCAGGGGAATGAATCCGAATCGCTCCACAAGTTTTGCCGCCTGATTGCCAGTGCTGCCATTGTGGTTGGCTGCCAGAGCGAACTGGGCAGGGGACTTTTCCCAGGTGACTTCGCCGAGCAGGATTGTTTTGCTCGTGCCATCAGCGATGTCAGCGAGTGAACAGGCATTCGCGTTCCACATGATTCCCATCTGTGGAACCGCCCGTTCCCGCGTGGGGTCGCCACGCTCTTGAGGCGAGCCACCGAAATTGGCTTCGGCATTGGTGTCGGTGCGTTCCGCAAATCCACCCGCGTTACCGACGTAGCTCGAGACGGCACCGCTGAGCGTGGTGCTTCCCGGGAAGAGCGTCGCGGCCGGAGCTTTCGAATCGGACGGGCAGCGGAACGCGGCGATCGGAGTTGCCACGGCGGTTCTCACGGCAGCGGCGTGAGAGGCGAGACTGGTGTTGTTGTTGATCACCGGCCCGATCACGCTGGCGAGGCTCCCTTCCTCGATGAATTCCAAGATTCTCGCGCCCCAGCTGAAAGGGCTCTGGGTAACGCTGCCCAATGGAGGATTTGGCCGATACCCGTGGGCGGGGGGAAACTTCCTGGTGGCCTTCTCATAGTTGATCAGCCCGAGGCTCAGTTGGCGCAGGTTGTTCGAGCAACTCGACCGGCGGGCCGACTCGCGGGCGGCTTGAACTGCGGGAATGAGCAGGCCGATGAGCACCCCAATGATGGCGACGACCACAAGGAGTTCCACGAGCGTGAAGCCGTTTTGGCTGCTGTGAGACCGACGCATGGTTTCCCTTTCAATCTTGATCCAATCAGGATGAGCCTGTTTCAAGTCAATCGTTCAATACGCGCCAACTGGCAGGCCATCGCTGCGATGCATCAGCCTTTGGTACAAGCCCAGCGATGAGAAGTTTGTGGTTCGGCCAGTGCCACTGTGCTCGATCGTTTCATTGAGGAACTTCACGGCCCCGTCGCCAAACACGAAGTTGGCACCCGCTCGATGCGCTGAACCAAACGCATTGTTGTAATAGGAGTTGATTCGATACTGGCCATCCTTGACAAACCCGCTGATCTGCCCCCGGTCATCGTAGCCACCGAAGCCTGAATTCCCTGCATTGATCGAGTCCACCGTGCCGTCGGTATCGCGACAGATGCCAAACCACATTCCAAGAGCCTCACCCGAAACCATGGCCTTGCCGGTCTCCGGATTATTCTCTCCGGCAAGCACGGTCTTCGACAGACCATCGGTGACATCCTTCAGTCGGATGACGGTATAGTCGCGGCCGAGGAGGCCATGGAAGCCGGGGGTCGGCGCATACCATTTCCAAGGCCCTAGATTTCCTTGGTAGCTCGACGTGGGGTTGCGGATGATCCGGTAGGGGTTGCCAGTCGCAGTGCCGAACGCCGCTATGAAGGTCGGATATCCCTGGGCAGACGGGCAGCGAATCGGCAGGTTTCGTGCAG
>JBIKNV010000407.1:0-3251 GCA_044358475.1 Pirellulales bacterium
CTGAGGGCATGCCGGGCGCGGTGCGGCATGCAGAGGAGATCAACGCCTCCAGTTCACAGTTTTTCATGCCGCAGCAGTTCAAGAACCCCGCTAATCCCGACGTGCACCGCAAGACGACGGCCGAGGAGATCTGGGCCGACACCGAAGGGCAGGTCGACATTCTCGTCTGTGGCGTGGGCACTGGCGGCACGATCACCGGCTGTGGCGAGGTGCTCAAGGCCAAGAAGCCGGGGCTCAAGGTCGTGGCGGTCGAGCCGGCCAACAGCCCGGTGATTTCGCAGAAGCTGGCCGGGGAGCCGATCAAGCCTGGGCGGCATACGATCCAGGGTATCGGCGCGGGCTTCATCCCCGAGATCTTGAACCTCGACGTGATCGATGAAGTGGTGAAGGTCGACGACGAGGACGCCATGGAAACCGCCCGGCAGATGGCCAAGCGGGAAGGGCTGATGTGCGGGATCAGTTGCGGGGCAGCGGCCTGGGCCGCCCTGCAGGTGGCTCGCCGACCGGAAAATGCGGGTAAGATGATCGTCGTGGTGCTGCCCGACCTTGGTGAACGGTACCTTTCCACCCGGCTGTTCCCAGAGTAGTGAACGCTGGTGTTTGCGGTATGGCGTCGCGGTGGTTCGCCATCGTGGGGGGCCGTTTTTATCGGTTTCTGACCCCATTTCTCCCGTCGGGCGACTGCTCCGCGCGGGCGTCCGGGCTTCGTGCTGCGCTCCGGAGAGCGTGCTGTTCGAGAACAGGATAAGATTCAAGGCTCTGTGACGGACCGTCTTCCCCGCGAAACGGAGGCTTTGCCATGGGCACCGATTCACGGCACATCGATCACCGCGTTTCCAGCCGCGTGCTGTGGGCAGCTTTCATCGTGTGCCTGTTCCACGGTTCGTGGTCGATGCCCGTCCATTCAGCTGCCATCGAAGTTTCGACTGGCGAAGCGTCTCCGGGGTCGCTCCGACTGATCGGCAGCCGCGACCGACGGCAGTTGATCGTAACCGCCACGCCAGGGAGTCCGGAGACGGCCCATGATGTCACCGCCACGACGGCTTGGCGGGTCGAACCGCCGACGCTGGCGGTCGTCCAGCCGGGCGGGTTGGTGGTTCCGCTCTCCGATGGTGCGGGCGTGATCACGGCGAGCGTGCCAGACGAGGCGGAGATCTCGGTGCCGCTGGTCATCGAGCGCTTCGGCGACGACCCGCCGATCGATTTTGTCAGTCAGGTGGTGCCCGTCTTCACAAAACATGGGTGCAACGGAGGCGGCTGCCACGGCAAGAGTGGTGGTCAAAACGGGTTTCGGCTTTCGCTTCTGGGCTTCGAGCCGGGTGAGGACCACGAGCACCTCCTCAAGGAGGCCCGTGGGCGGCGAATTTCGCTCGCTGCTCCCGAGACGAGTCTGCTGTTGGCCAAGGCCTCGGCAACGGTGCCGCACGGCGGTGGAAAGTTGATCGGTCCGGAGTCTCCAGCGCATGACCTACTGGTCCGGTGGATTGCCGAGGGAGCCAACCCCAGTGGCCCGAATCCTCCGCAGGTGTCGCACATCGAGGTCTTTCCGTCCGAACGCATGCTGGCGGCCGGTCGCACACAGCAGTTGCGGGTGCTCGCCCATTTCAATGATGGCCGGATCGAAGACGTGACCCGGCTTGCCCAGTTTGAGACGAATGCTCCCGATCTGGCGACGGTGAATGAATCCGGGCTCGTCACGGCGAACGAACCGGGCGACGGCCCCGCTCGTTGTGGTACCGCAGCCGTGATGGTTCGATACCAGAGCCGAGTGGCGGTCTTTCGCGGCACGCTTCCACTTGCAACGCCTCTGGAGCGGATGCCGTCAGCGGAGCAGTTCGTCCGCAACTTCATCGATGAGCACGTCCTCGCACACCTCGTCAAGTTGCGATTGCCGCCATCGCCCCTCTGTGATGACGCCACGTTCCTGCGTCGGGTCACGATCGACATCGCGGGACGGCTGCCCATGCTGGAGGAAACGAACGAGTTCCTCGCCGACTCGAGCCCCACGAAGCGAGATGCGCTGGTCGACCGCCTCCTGGATTCCCCCGACTATGCCGACTATTTCGCACTCAAGTGGTCGGTGATTCTCAGAAACAAGCGAACCGACGACCAGCTGCATCGAAATGGCACGTACACATTCCATGCTTGGATTCGTGACCAGCTTGCCGAGAACACGCCCTACAGTGAATTCGTGGGCGAGATTCTCACGGCCTCCGGCGAGGTCGACAGAAACCCGGCCGTGGTGTGGTATCGACAGGTAGCCGACATCAACCAGCAGGTGGAGGACGCGGCGCAGCTGTTCATGGGCCAGCGGCTGCAGTGCGCGCGGTGTCATCACCATCCGTTCGAAAAGTGGGGCACGGAGGACTACTTTCAACTGGCGGCCTTCTTTTCCCGTGTCGGCCGCAAGAAGGGGCTGCAGCCGGGAGAGGATCGAATTTTTCACAACCGTGGCGCGGCCCAGGCGAATGGTCCCAAGGGTGCGCACAAGCCGGCAACGCTCGGCTTTGAGCCTGTTGACGTGCCGGTCGACACGGATCCGCGGCGAGTGCTCGCGGAATGGATGGTGTCTCCCGACAACCCCTTCTTCGCCCGCTCGCTCGTCAATCGATATTGGAAGCATTTTTTCTCGATCGGTCTGGTGGAGCCTGAAGACGATATGCGGCTCACCAATCCGGCGACCAATCCGGCGCTCCTCGACGCGTTGGCGAATTCGTTCGTGCAAAGCGGCTTTGATATGAAGGAACTCATTCGCACGATCTGCCGTTCGAACACCTATCAACTGATGGCCGAGCCCAATGAGTTCAATGCTGAAGACCGCCAGAGCTTCTCCCGATTCTTCGCCCGCCGACTTCCCGCCGAGGTGGCGCTGGATGCGATCGACCGTCTGACAGGAGCCCGGACCGATTTCGCGGGAATGCTGCCGGGCACCAGGGCTGTGGAACTGCCTGATCCCAACTTCAACAACTATTTTCTCACGGTGTTCGGCCGGCCCAATGGCGACAGCGCCTGTGAGTGTGAGCGGGGCGGGGAGGCGAATCTCGCCCAGAGCCTGCACCTGATCAACTCGTCCGACATCCTCGCCAAGCTCGGAGGAAGCCGGTCCTCGGCCTTTGCCTCCGACCAGACCCGGGCCATCGGTGACAAGATCGACGAGCTCTACCGCATCGCGGTCTCGAGACCGGCGAAGCCGGAAGAGGCGGCCGAGATCGATCGCTATATCTCGGCGCGAATCGACAAGCCGAAGGAGG
>JBIKNV010000371.1:0-3521 GCA_044358475.1 Pirellulales bacterium
TGCTCAATACGAAGGAATTCCTGTTCAATCATTGATGGAGGGCAGGCCATGACCAGGTTGACGTCCCCGGCTTGTTGGGCAGCCCTTTGCGTTGCGACCGCCGCGACGGCCGAACTCCCGGAGCCGAGGCTGACTGCGATTGATCCGCCGGGAGGGATGCGGGGGTCGACCGTCGAGGTCACCGTTTTGGGCAGTGATCTTGATGACGCCACTGGCATCGCGTTTTCCCACCCCGGAATCACTGCCAAGCCCGTGATGACAGAGCCGAACGATTTCAGCCCCGAGCCCAGGCCCGTGCCGGGACGGATGGCGGTCACGATCGCCGCCGATGTTCCGGCCGGCCTCTACGATGCGACGGTCATCTGCCGCTACGGCGTGAGCAGCCCGCGTGGGTTTGTCGTGGGACGGGCTCCGGAATTTCGCAAGGCCGGCCCGATTGAATCGCCGGAGAAGGCGCTCTCGATCCCGTTCGAGGCAACGGTGAATGCCCGCACCGACAGCAACTCCACCGACTATTACGCCGTCGAATGCAAGGCCGGTCAGCGGGTGCATGTAGAGATCTGGGCGCGGCGCATCGACTCGCGAATTTCACCGGTGATCACGGTGTTCGATGGCGAAGGACAGGAGATGGAGACCGTCATCGACGCAATCGCCGATGATCCGGCGGTCGAGTTCATGCCAGTCCGCGACGGTCGCCATCTGATCCGTGTGCACGATCGCTTCGCAGGCGGTGGGGACGGTTTTTTCTACCGTCTCACCCTCTCGACCGCGCCTTTTGTGATGTCGATTTTCCCACCGGCTGCCCGGGTTGGGGAGCCAGCGACGTTCACGGTCACGGGCCGGGGCCTCGGCGAGGGATCGCAGCCGATGCCTGATGCCGATGAAGCCGGACTCGAGCAGATGCCCGTGCAACTCAGCCCGGGCGACATCACCTTCGGGGCACCGTTGCGGCCGCCGTGGCGAATCCTGTCCCCGTGGGACACGGTGGCGGATCTCGTCGCCATCCGGGGCGGCCTCTTCGACATGGCGTTGCAGCAGCCCACCGTGCTCCAGGTCGATCTGCCTGTCATGCGGGAACAGGAGCCCAATGACGATGCTGCGGCCCCGCAGGCGGTAAGTCGTCCGCTCGTGGTGGCCGGTCGGTTCCATCCGCAGGGCGATCGCGACTGGTTCTCGTTCAACGCGAAGGCGGGAGAGGAGGTGGTGCTGGAACTTTTCTCCCGCCGCCTCGGGGCGGCGACCGACGCCACCATCCTGGTCGAAGGCGTGACGGTCGATGCCGATGGGAAGTCGCTTGTGAAGGAAGTGGCCTTTGCCGATGACGGGCCGAAAGAATTCCAGGGACTCACGGTCGATCAGCCGACGCTCGACCCGATCGTGCGATTCAAGGCGCCTGCTGACGGAACCTACCGGGTGCTCGTGCGGGAGCAGGCGATCGATTCAGTGTCGGATCCGAATGCGGGATATGCGCTCGAAATTCGAACGCCGCGGCCCGACTTCGATCTGCTGGCAATGGTGGTCCGGCCGGACCGGGCGGATGCCAACAAGATGCTCATCGGCTCCACATCGCTGGCAGCCGGAGGCACCGTGGCCGTGGACCTGCTCGTGCTCCGCCGGGACGGATTCGCGGGCAACGTCACGGTGACCGCCGAGGATCTTCCGCTTGGCGTGACGGCGAGTCCGGTCGTGATCGCGGGAAAGTTCCGTCGTGGCGTGATCGTGCTTCAGGCAGCCGATGATGCCAAGCCGGTGGAGAAGTCCTTCCGGCTCGTGGGCCGAGCCGACAGCGATGAAGGGCAAATCGTCCGCACGGCCCGTCCGGCGACGCTTCGCTGGAATGTCGACAACCAACAACTGCAGCCACATCTTGTTCGTCGGACCGATGAACTTCGTGTGGCGATCACGCATGACTCGGCACCGGTGACGGTGAGGCTAAAGGAAGCGAAGCCGTGGGAAACCGCACGGGGCGGAAAGCTCTCGATCCCGATCGAAGTCGTGCATCGAGCGGGCTCGAAGGGCCCGCTCTCCCTCGTGCCGATGACTTATCCACCGGAGATGAAACTGCCGGCCGAGCTGAAGATTGCGGAGGTCACAATCGCCGAAATGAAGAAGCCGGAGGGACAAGCCGCCGGCGCTCCCATGCCGCCGCAGGCCTCGACGGGCGAGGTCGCCATCGACATCGACCCGAAACTTGCCCCCGGCACGTATGCCGTCGCACTGCAGGGTGTCGCGAAGTTTTCGTATGCCCGCAATCCTGCCGCCGCGTCGCGGGCAAAAGCCGACGTGGAGCGAGTGGCGGCCATGGCCAAGGAACGCGCGGCGAAAGTGGAGGTGGCGAAGCAGGCGCTTGCCGCGGCGGAGAAACAGATCGCCGATGCCCCGGCGACCGGAAACCCGCCCCCCGCGGAGGCGGTGGCTGCCCGTGATTCCGCGAGGAACGCGCTCGCCGCCGCGGAGGCGGCCTTCAAGGCGGCCGAGGAGGAGCGGGTGAAGCGGGAAAAAGTGGCTGCCGACACCGCAACCGCCAATGCTCCCAAGGACATCGATGTGCCCGTGCTGCTGCCACCCATCACAGTGGTCGTCGATGAGTCACCGGTGGAAATGAAGACCGATCCGGCGGGCGTTTCGGTGGAGGCTGGCGGGGCGGTCGATCTCGCCGTCGACCTCGTGCGGAAGCACGGTTTTGCCGGACCAATATCACTCGAGGTGCAGGCTCCTGCGCCGCTTGCGGGCCTCGCGATCCAACCGACTACCGTGGCGCCGGAGGCTGCGAAGGGCGTGCTTTCGATTGTCACATCAACCGCGACGCCACCCGGCACGCACGTTCTCGCCCTCAAGGGAAAAGTTTCCTACTTCGACCGTGAGGTGGCCTTCGAGCGCGCGGTGCCGCTGGTCGTCTCCCCGAAGCCGCCGGAGTCTCCCAAGCCATGACGCGAGTTGGTCTTTTTCTGCCCCTGGTTGCCGAGGCGGTGATCATGGCGTTCTCCACGCCTGTGGTCGCGGAGGGCCTGCCGGTCACGCCGCCTGCCCGCCAGGATCCGGTGCGCTTCCATGATGAGGTCAAGCCGATACTCGCCGCCAACTGCACCGCCTGCCACAATATGAAGGTGCGAGAGGGTGGCCTTTCCATGGAATCGCTCGACCTCATGCGCACTGGGGGTGACTCGGGACCGGCGGTCGTGGCCGGCAAACCGGCCGAGAGCAGCCTCTTCCTGAGAGCGGCCCATCGGCAGGAAGACTTCATGCCACCCGCGGAAAATTCGGTGGGGGCGAAGAATCTTTCCCCCGAGCACTTGGGGCTGCTCGAGCGGTGGATTGCCGAGGGCGCCACGGAACTGTCGGTTGCTGCCAAGCCGATCGAATGGCGTTCCGTGCCGCGAGGCACCGGGGGCGTGCTTGCAGTGGCGATGTCGGGCGACGGCCGACTTACCGCCGCCGCGCGTGGCGGACGAGTGGAAATCTTTGACACACTCTCCGGGCGGCCCGTTGCGGCACTCGTGGATTCCGGACTCAACGCCAGC
>JBIKNV010000143.1:0-6758 GCA_044358475.1 Pirellulales bacterium
GATCCCGAGTCGGTCAAGCCACGCTTCGGCCTGCAGGGCCGGAAAGTGCTGCTGACCTTCGGCCTCCTCTCGCCGAGCAAGGGGATCGAGCATGTGATCGCCGCCCTGCCGGAAATCGTCCGCTGCCATCCCGACGTGACGTACATCGTCGTCGGGGCCACCCATCCGCACCTGCTCCGCGAGCAGGGGGAACGGTATCGCGAGCAGTTGGCGGCGCTGGCCCACCAGCTCGGCGTCGCCGAACATGTCGAGTTTCACGATCGCTATGTGGACATGCCCGACCTGCTCGCCTTTCTGGCCGCGACCGACATCTATGTCACTCCCTACCTCAATCAGGATCAGATCACCTCTGGCACGCTGGCCTACGCCTTTGGGTGTGGCAAGGCCGTGATCTCCACGCCCTACTGGCATGCTACGGAGCTGCTTGCCGACGGCCGGGGGGTGATCGTGCCATTCGCCGATGCCGGGGCGATCGCCCGGGAGGCGTCGCAACTTCTGGCCAACGATGATCGGCGCAACGCCCTTCGCGAGCAGGCCTACGCCGTCGGCCGCGAGATGACCTGGAGCCGTGTTGCGGCCCGCTATGCCGAGGCGTTTCGCCGCACGCGAACGGCGACGGCCGTCAAGCCCCGTCGGCCGGCTGCAGCGTCGCCTGCGCGGCTGCCGGACCGCCCGCTGCCGCCGCTCGTGCTCGATCATCTCTGGCGGCTCACCGATTCCACCGGTGTGTTTCAGCACGCCACGCACGACCTCCCCAATCTCGCGGAGGGCTATTGCACCGATGACAATGCCCGGGCACTGACGCTAATGGTCGTGCTCGATGGAATGGGGCTGGCGACCGCACGGATGGTGGGTGCCACGGCCGTCTACGCATCGTTTGTGGGGCATGCTTTTGTCTCCACCACGGGGCGGTTTCGCAATTTCCTTGGGTACGATCGTCGCTGGCTCGACGACGGCGGCAGCGACGACTGCCTCGGACGGGCGATCGTCGCGTTGGGCACGTGCATCGGTCGCTCCTCCAGCAGCAGCCTGCGGCGGTGGGCGATGCCGTTGTTCGAGCCGGCGGTGCGGGCCGTGTTGCTGACCACCAGCCCGCGGGCCTGGGCCCTGGCGATTCTTGGCATCCAGGAGTATTTGCGGCGGCTGAATGGGGATCGTACCGTGGTGGCGATACGGGCCGAACTCACGGCCCGGATGCTCGAGCTCACCAACGGTTCAGCGACACCGGAGTGGCCCTGGTTCGAGGACATCGTCGCCTACGAAAACGCCCGCCCGTGCCAGTCGCTGATCTCCGCGGGCCGGTGGACTTCAGATGCTGCGGCCTTGGAGGCCGGCCTCCGGATGCTCGATTGGCTGGCGGGCGTGCAGGCGGCACCAACGGGACGGTTCTCACCGGTTGGCTGCAAGGGGTTCCTGCGGCGGGGCATTGATGGCGCGTGCGATGGAGCACTGTTCGATCAGCAGCCCCTCGAAGCGCAGGCGATGATCGCCGCCTGCATCGAAGCGTTTCATGCGACGGGTGACCGCCGGTGGCTCGACCGAGCGTGGAACGCGTTCGACTGGTTTCGCGGCCACAACGTCCTGGGCCTGTCGGTGTGCGATCCCCACACCGGTGGCTGCCGCGACGGGCTTCTCGAGGATCGGGTCAACGAGAACCAGGGGGCCGAGTCGACGCTCGCCTGGCTGGCGGCGTTGGCCGACATGACGGCGCTGGAGTCCCGGACCACCTCCCGGTCATCGGCGTCGGCCAAGGCCGCCCGGGATGCCGTGCCATGCCAGTAACCCGCACCGCCATCGTGTTGAAGCCCGACAGCGGTCGTGTGCTCTACCGTCCGTTCGAGCCGACGCAGTCGCAGCGGGCGATGAAGGTAATCAGCCGCGTCATGGAAATCTCTGACGACGCGGTGGAGAGCCTGCTCGCCGGGGTACTCTCGGAGTTTCACGGCCGGCATCAGCGGCTCCGGGACTTTTTCCAGGAGCGGTTCGAGGCGGTACGGCACCACCTGCTCACCGACCGGTCGCTCACCGAGTCGCGGCAGTTGCTCATCGGCTCCTACTTCACCCAGGAGTACGCGCTCGAGAGCGCTGCCTTGTTCAATCCATCACTCGTCTGGCACCCCGATCAGGCGGGCATGACGCCGGGATCGAAGCGGTTCGTGCTCAGCGTGCGAGCGACAGGGGAGGGGCATGTGTCGAGCGTCGGGTTTCGCGCCGGCACGATCGACGCCGCGGGACGAATCGACGTGGCGAGGCCGACGGGCTACGTCACGGCACCCCACGTGGTGGCCAACAGCCGCTATGAGAAGCCGCTGTTTCTCAAGAAGCTGACCGAACTCGGCATTGCCGATGGCTTCGTCGATCTTGTGTTCGAAGTGCTTGACGAGCTGTTCACGCTACGTGACCTGGAGGTGTCGCTGGCCCATGCGTCGCGGCAGCAGCGAGCCAGACGGCGGGAATGGGAGCCCCTCGCCGCTGCCATCATCGCCGTCGCGCGGGCCAACTACGAGATCGAGTGCGATCCCCAGTCTGACCTGTCGGAACGAGTCATCTTTCCCTACTCGCCGGCAGAGACCAACGGCATCGAAGATGCGCGGTTTGTGCGATTCGTGGAGGACGACGGGTCAGTCCACTACTACGCCACCTACACCGCCTTCGATGGCAGCGTGACGCTGCCGCAGTTCGTCGAGACCGAGGACTTCATTCGCTTTCGCGTGAGCACGCTCAACGGGCCTGAGATCGTCAACAAGGGCATGGCGCTCTTTCCCCGGCGGATCAACGGGGCCTACGCGATGCTCTCCCGTCAGGACGGGGAGAACATCTACGTGATGGAGTCGGACATGCTTCACTTCTGGCATGCCAAGCGGCTCGTGCTGCGGCCGACCCATCCGTGGGAGTATGTGCAGATCGGCAACTGTGGATCCCCGATCGAGACACCGGCTGGCTGGCTCGTGCTCACCCACGGCGTGGGAGCGATGCGGAAGTATTCGATCGGTGCGGTGCTCCTCGACCTCGACGATCCCACGCGGGTGATCGGCCGGCTTGCCGAGCCCCTGCTCTCGCCCAATCAAAACGAGCGGGCCGGCTATGTGCCCAACGTCGTCTACAGCTGCGGCGGGGCCGTCCACGACGGCCTTTTGGTGATCCCCTACTCAATGAGCGACTACGCCACGACCTTCGCCACCGTGCCGCTGACCGAGGTGCTCGATGCAATTCGGCTAGCGTAGGAATGTCTGCCGGCCCGAGCGAAGAGCTTGGAGGCCAACGAGGTAGGCTCAGGGGTCGGCGAACGCTCGAGGAGCGTTGGGCGTATCCTCGCCCGGCGACGAGACTTTTGCCGCCCCTGAGCCGGCGCCGCACCTTGCGGCAAGCATCAGCGGATCTTCGCGGCGGGGAGGGCTGTCTTGATGCCTTCGTCGAGGGGCATCGTGTCGCGGCCCTGATCGAGACCATATGAGGCGAGCAGCTCGGCGAGTTGCCGCTCGAGCGTGGCCCGGGTGTCGGCATGGGCTGGGTCGGCAGCGATGTTATGGAGTTCGTCGGGGTCGGCGGTGAGGTCGTAGAGTTCCTGGAGGTGGCGGTCAGGGGAGCCGTCACCGTGCGGGTAGCGGACAAACTTGAACCGATCGGTGCGGATGCCGCGGATGTTGGGCGTGTAGGGAAACTGTTTCTCGTAGTTGTATTCGTAGAGCCACGCCGTGCGCCAGTCGGGATCGCCGCCGCTGCACAGCCGCACCCAGGAGCGGCCGTGAATGTCGGCGAGCGCCGGTGCGTTGCAGGCCTCGAGCACGCTCGGCGCGACGTCCTCGACGAGCACCTGCTTGCTGACGACGGTTCCCGCCGGGAGGCCTGGGCCGCGGGAGATGAGCGGGATGCGGATGCTCGGCTCGTGCATCGTGCGCTTGTCGACCATGCCATGCTCCCCCTCGAGCAGGCCGTTGTCGCCCATGAAGATCACGAGGGTGTTGTCAAACTGGCCCGTCGACTTCAGGAAGTCGACGAGCCGACCCATGCTGTCGTCGACCGAGAGTACGGTGCCCCAGTAGGCATGCACCATGTTCTCGAAATCCTTCACGGCCTCGGGCCGCGTGTCGGGAAACTTCTTCCGCCAGTCGAAGAGCGGGCCGTAGATGCCGTGCCAAGTGGTGAGCCGCTGGCGGATCCAGTCGGGCTTGTCGGCCAGGGTGAAGGCACTGGGCGGATAGTCCACCTTCACGTCATCGAAGGAGTGCTCGTATTTCGGTTCGGGGAAATAAAAGGAGTGGGGCGCCTTGTGACCGAGGCACAAGGCCCAGGGCCTGTTGGCCGGCTGCCGCTTGAGCCAGTCGAGGCAGAAGTCGGTGACGACGGTCGTGTAGTAGCCGGGCGTGGTCTCGCGACGCTCGTCGTTGATGTTCCAGTCGGTGCCGAAGTACTTGCCCTGGCCCTTATGAGATATGAACCAGTCGAAGCCGGGGCGTGGGGAGTCGTTGTCCTCCCCCATGTGCCACTTGCCGACGTAGGCCGTGGAGTAGCCCTGCTCGCGGAGCCGGCCCGGCCAGTGTGGGAGGCGTGTCGGTAGTTCGGTGAAGTTGTCGCGGACGCCGTGGGCGTGGGCGTAGAGGCCTGTAAGAATGCTCGCTCGGCTCGGGGAGCAGAGCGACGTGGTGCAAAACGCATTGGCGAACCGCACGCCGTTCGCGGCGAGGGCGTCGATGTGAGGGGTCTTCACATGCGGTGAGCCGTAGCAGCCGATGGCGTCGGGGCGGAGATCGTCGCAGAGGACGAAGAGCACATTGGGCCGATCGGCCGCGACGGCAGCGGCCGCCAGGGCATTGATGGCGACGGCCAGCCATCCGACCAGCGTGCATGGTGACAAGCGCAAGGCGTTTCTCCTCCAGGGCAGAGATGAAACATCGTACTCGATATGGTGTGGGCGGATTCGTGGTCTGCCGGGGCGGTCTTCACAGGGCCAGCCCGACGAAGGCCGCAAGCGAAGCGGCGGCAACGAGGGCAGCCTCTATTGGCCAGCGTCCCTGGATGCGGGGTGCGGCGGCGAGCGTCAGCATGAGGATCACCGCCGCGACGGCCAACTCAACCGCCAGCACGCGACCGCTCGCCTGCTGCATGACACGGATCACCAGAAACGATCCGACCATCACCCCGCCCGCCAGCCAGCCCAGCCAGGCTGCCTGGGCCGCCAACGGCAGGCTTACGAATGCCGTCAGCGCCATCGCATAGGGAAAAAAGAGCTCACGATTGTCTGTGATGTGAAACAGGCCGAGCCATACGATCGCCGGCACCACAAGCAGCAGCCGGCTGGCCTGCGGCCGGACGAACGCCTGCACCACGACCGCCACCGCTCCCAGCGCCGTCCACGGTGGCCCGCCCAGCCAGTGGGCTGCCGCCAGGAACAGCATCTCGAAGACGAGGAACAGCACTGACGATACGGACTCGTTCACGGGCGGCTCGCGGTGAGCGTGGTCACCGGCAGGTCAGGCCGCTGCCAGACGTTTCGCAACCTCGTCCCAGTTCACCACCTGCCACCAGGCCTTGATGTAGTCGGGCCGCCGGTTTTGGTATGTGAGGTAATAGGCATGCTCCCAGACATCGAGACCGAGAAGCGGCTTCTTGCCCTGGGAAATCGGTGAGTCTTGGTTGGCCGTGGCCATCACTTCGAGACCAGCCGGCCCCTTCACCAGCCAGGCCCAGCCGCTGCCAAACTGCCCCGCCGCCGCGGCGTTGAACTTCTCCTGGAACGCATCGACCGAGCCGAAGGCACCGCGGATGGCATCGGCGACGGCTCCCGTCGGCTGATTCTTCTCCCGCGCCGGACGCAGCAGCGTCCAGAACAGCGTGTGGTTGGCATGGCCGCCACCGTGGTTGCGGATCGCCGTTCGCACGGCCTCCGGGAGCGATGTGAGGTCGGTGAGCAGTTGCTCGACTGTCTTGCCGGCGAGTGACGGCTCCGACGCCACGGCTGCGTTCAGTTTGTCGATGTAGGCCTGATGATGCTTGGTGTGGTGGATCGTCATCGTCCGCTCATCGATGACCGGAGTGAGCGCGTCGTAGGCATAGGGGAGCGGCGGCAGGGAGAAGGCGGCCTTGGGGTCGGCGGCCACCGCTTCGCGTCCGAGGACGACGGTGCCACTGAAGGCGACGCCCGCCTTGAGGAACCGACGGCGAGTGGCCGATGGGAACGTATGCAAAAGGCTCTTCATCGAATGCTCCTGACGTCTCGGAGGAAACACGATCGGTGCGTCGGACAATGTCCGACTGGTTCAGCGATTGTCAGGTATCCGCTGCACGCTGTCCACCAAATGAAACGCCGCCGGGGACGGTGAAAACCTCGGCTTCGGGAGGCGAGGATACGCCTACTTGCCTCGATTTCCCCCGATCCCCGGCTCATGCCGGGGCGAGTCGGGCCTGTGCCCCAAAACCCTTTGGTCAGCGACTTTCCTCGCTTGGGGTACGGGCCAGTTCGGTGACGTCCGACGGATCGGTTGCCCGCTCCGTCACGGATGCCGATCGGGCCTTCGCATTCTTGCCATCGACCTTCTGTTCGCCCCGCGTGAACTCGACGACCGGCTCGAGCGCCCGCATCGCGCGGCCGACCGCCGGCTCCAGGAGCATCACCTCGACGACGAATCGTTGGAGCTGGCCCACCGTGCCCGAAGCGCCGGAGAGCATCTCGGCGAGGTCGGTGAGTCGCACCAGCGCAGCATCGGCCGCCCGCACGTCGACGCTTGCCTGAACGAGCCGTGCTTCGAGATTCACGAGGC
>JBIKNV010000144.1:0-6710 GCA_044358475.1 Pirellulales bacterium
AACAGGGGTCGTCTATTGGAGTTTCCTCCAATAGACGGATGTCCACTGGGACGCCACCACTCCCGTTCGGCACGATACGTGCTTCTCCCCCGCGGCGGCACGTTTTCAACGTGGGAGTTTCATTCGGGACGGGAACGATTTTTCCCGATTCTTTTGCGCGCCGTGGCGTGCGGTCGGTTCAGCCTCGCCGGGATCCCGTCAGCGGGCGCCGGAGCCGTCGAGGGTGCCGAGTTCGCGGATGAAGACGTTGCGGATGCGCAGCGGTGAATTGTGGGTCTGGATCTGGATCGGGCCGCGGGCGGGCAGGGGAGCGGACTTCGCGAAGGAGTTCGCCAACGGCTGGTTGTCGACGACCAGTTGGTCGTTCAGGTGGACGGTGACGCGGTCTCCCTGGATACGCATCCGCATCGTGTTCCACTCCCCGGTAGGCTTGTCGGCCTTTACGACCGGATCCTTTCCCTCGGATCCCGGGGCGTTGTTCCACAGGCCGCCCGAGCCCTTCTGGCAGCCAAGTTTGAAGTCGCGTTCGCAGTTGGAATCCCAGATCTGCACCTGCGGATTGCCGCGGAGGTAGACGCCGCTGTCGCCACAGGGCTCGGGCAGCATCCAGTCGAGCACGAGTTCGAAATCGCCGTAGTCGCGGTCGAGGTGCGGTCGGCCCCGCCAGCCGGAGAGATCGCGGCCGTTGAAGAGCGACGTGAAGCCGGCAGGGACCTCGGTGGCGGAAGCGGCGGCGGTGGCGGTGGCGGCGAGGAGGAGCAGGAGAATGATGGTTTTTATAAGAAAAACAGGCTCACACATGTCCTAGAGAGTCACGGGCACGCCGCCGGCGGCGGCGCTCTTGTCGGCGGCGAAGATCACGTCAAACGTTTTCTTCGCGTCTTTGAAGCTCGTGAGCGGCATGTCTTCCCCCTTGTCGAGGGCGTCGAAGAACGCCTGAAACTGGGCCTGGTAGGGATGGTCGCTCACATCTCCCGAGTCCAGCATCTTCATCGAGAGCTGGCTCCAGTGCCCCTTGTCGGCCTTGAGCTTGATCGAGTGAAACTTGTCATCGAGCAGGCTACCCGCGCTGCCCACGAGATGCGTGTGGAAGTAGTAGGGCTGGAGACAGTCGACGATCGCGGCCGTCTTGCCGATGGCGCCGCTCTTGAATTGAAGGATCGTCACGCTCGACGTGTCGTATTCGTAGGGCTTGAAGATGTCGCTCGCCGACTTCGTGCTCAGGCTCGTGACACTTTTCACCTCGCCCCCCATCAGCATGAGGAGCGCATCGAGCGCGTGGCACCCGGCCGTGAGGAGGGCGCTGCCACCGTCCTTCTTGCCGGTGTTCCAACGAAACTGGCCATACCACGGGCCGATGCCGTGGTAGTAGTCAACCTCGCCATAGTGCAACTTCCCCAGCAGCCCCTCGTCGAGGAGGGCCTTCGTCACCTGAAACTGGTTCGAGAACCGGCACTCGAAGCAGACGCAGCCTTTCACGCCCGCCTTGTCGGCCGCGGCGACGATGTCGTGCACATCCTCCGGCGAGTTGGCCATCGGCTTCTCGAGAATGATGTGCTTCTTCGCCTTCGCTGCAGCGACGGCCTGGTCGCGGTGGAGGCTCGGCAGGCCTGTGATGTCGACGACGTCGATCGCCGTGTCAGCCAGCATGTCCTCGACCCGTCGATACACCTTGATCGGGCCGCCGTGTTTGGCGGCGAGCTCGCCCGGGTCGAGCGGCCGCGACGAGCAGACGGCCGTCACGCGGCCGCGGGTGGTGGCGTTGATGGCGGCAATGTGGGCGTTGGCGGCCCAGCCGTAGCCGATGACGCCGACGTTGAAATGCTTGGACGTGGGTTCGTGTTTCATGCGAGGCAATCTCCTATCCGGCCGGCAGCGGTCGGGCCAGAGCAGGCCCGGTGCTCGCACGGCTTCTTACGAGAGTTTCGTCTTGCCCGGCACGGCAAAGCCAGGCGACGGCAGCGACGACTGCCAGGTGAGGTCCTTGGGGAAGAGATCGATTTTCGACTCCTCGGTCACGAACTTCCACGTGACCTTCTGCCCGGTGTAGGCGGCCAGTCGGCCCAACACGCCCACCAGCGAACTGTCGGCCATCTGCCGAAGCTCAACGATCGGCTTGCCGGCCCGGATCGAGTCGATCAGGGCCTTGTGCTCCTGTTTGTAGGCGTCGGCGATGCTGCCCTTCATCTCCCACACGACCTTGCCGGAGCGGTCGAGGATCCGCGAGCCGCTATTGGCTCCCAGGATGTGGCAGGCGCCCTTTGAGCCGTGGATCACGTTGCCCACGTCCGAGAGGGTGTTGGGCAGATGCCGCGACTGGAACGACACGAACCGTCCGCCGGGATACTCGAAGTCGATGCCGAACGTGTCCCAAAGTTGGCTGTCGTCGGGCCGCGTGAACCGGCCACCTGACCCGTAGGCCGACACCGGGTTGTCGCCCATCACCCAGTTGATCACGTCGAGGTTGTGCACTCCCTGCTCGACGAGTTGATCGCCGGAGAGCCACACGAAGTGATACCAGTTGTTCATCTGGTATTCGGCATCGCTCATCCCCTCGGTCCGCGGGCGATACCAGATCCCGCCCGAGCAGTAGCGGGCTTGCGCGCCGATCACGTCGCCGATCGCACCCTGGTGGATCTGCTCGACCGCGCCCGCGTAGTTCACCTGCCGGCGATACTGCGTTCCCCCGACGATCGCGAGCCCCTTCGCCACGGCCTCGTCGTGGGCGGCGAGGCAGGTGCGGTAGCCGGCAGGATCGATGCAGGCGGGCTTCTCGACGAACACGTGCTTGCCCGCCGCGATCGCCGCGCGCGCGTGGAGCGGATGGAAACCGGGCGTGGAGGTGACGTGCACGACGTCGACGTTCGGATCGTCGAGAATCCGCTTGTAGCCGTCGAGCCCGTCGTGGCTTGTGTCTGTGGCGGCCACTTTGCCGGGATGGGCCTCCCGCATCGTCTTCCAGAGCCGCTCGCAGTTCCGGCCGTAGAGATCGGACAGCGCCACGAGCGTGACGCCCGAGTTGATGGAGAGCGAGTCATTGATCGCCCCGCTGCCGCGGCCGCCGCAGCCGATGACCCCGATCCGCAGGGGGCGGGGCTCCTCGGCGGCCGCGCGGGAGGAATGCACCATCGTTGCCGAGAGCGACACTGCCGCCGTGGCGAGCGTGGCGCCGCCGCGGGCGAACTCGCGCCGGGTGAAGGGACTCGAACTGGTCGGTGATGCCATCGCTGTAGTTCTCCGGCGGTCAACGGGAGCAGGGACACGCAGCATACCCACACATGGCATGCCCGCCGGTCGGATGCAGGCGGATTTCTTTCGTTTTGTGAGTCCACTTTTTCAAACCCGCGGGCCGACCGTCACCGCCTTTCTCCATCCCGCAGCGCCAGGCATACTTGAGCCAGGGCGCAGGTGTCGAAAAAGCCGTGAGCGGGCAGGACTTCGACGACTGGCCAGGCCAGGGAATCATCGCGTCGTTCGATACCGAATCGATCGCGCGGCGGGTCAGGGCCGCGGGGATGCCGGTTGTGGCCGTGGGCGGCGGCGGCGGCGGTGCTTTCGACGCCGCGAGCGGCATTCCGTACGTCGAGATGCACGAGCGTGATGCACGAGGCCCGTGGATGAGTAAAGGGGACGTAGCCAATCTCGTTCTGCACGGGTCCGCTGGGCGCAACATCGCCTTCTCGATCTGCGAGAACGCCTCGGCGAGGGTGCCGCCCTCCTTGGTTTTGGAGTTATGGCAGTCCAGGCAGTTGACCGCGAGCAGTGGCCGCAATGCATCCTGGAACGGAACGGAACGGAGCGGAGCGGTCCCGTAAGCCGCGATGGCCGGCCACGGTCGTGGAGATCGCCTGATTTGCCATTTGCGAAGGTTGCCGTACGGCCAATACGCTCTTGGGGAAGGGCATTCGTTCCGGCAGCGGCTCGTCGCGGCCGCTTTCCAACCCATCAGGTGTTCGCCATGATCCGCTCGTTCACGCTGTTGTTGGCTCTCTGTGTGGCCAGCCTCTGCATCACCCGCCCGAGCGTCGCCCAACAGGTCTGCCTGCCGTTGCCGAGACTCCTGACGGTAACTCCCATGGGGGGACAGGTGGGGACGAGTGTCGAGGTGAGCATCACCCACCAGCACATCGACGAGTCCCTGGAGCTTCTCTTCTCGACGCCGACAATTACGGCAAAAGCGTTGGTGGCCGCGGATGGACAACCCGTCCCGAACAGGTTCGTCGTGACCATTGCGTCCGATGCACCGGTCGGGGTGCACGACGCCAGAATTCTTTCACGGCTCGGTGTGTCGACACCGCGGGCATTCGCCGTGGGCGACCTTCCGGAAATCATCTGCTCCGCGCCCCACCAAACGATCCAAACGGCGGTGGCGTTACCGACGGCTGCGGTCTGCAACGCCAAGACGACGCCGCGGTCCATCGACTACTACTCGTTCCGGGCGGTCAAGGGCAAGCGGGTCGTCGTCGCATGCGACGTCCTGGAAATCGATTCGAAGCTCAATCCCGTGGTGATCGTCGCCGATGCAACTGGTCGTGACCTGCTGGTGAGTCGCGACGGCGGAGAACTCGTCTTCACGCCGCCCGACGACGGCACCTACCTCATCAAAGTGCACGGTCTGGCGTATCAGGGAGGCAACGAACAGTTTTATCGCCTCGCTCTGCGCGAAGCGTCGGGAGCGCTGCCGCCACGGCAGACGGGCTCGCACCGGGTCAGTAGTTTCTCGTGGCCGCCGGAGGGGCTGTCCGCCGCGGCGCTGGCCACCGAGGTGGAACCAAACGACGAGCCGGCAGCCGCGCAGAAGATCGGACTGCCATGCGACATCTCCGGAAGCTTCTCTCCGGGGAACGACGCCGACGTGTTCGAGTTTCAGGGGAAGAAGGGTGAGGTGTGGTGGGTCGAGGTGGCCTCGGAGCGACTCGGCATGCAGACCGACCCCTTCGTGCTCGTGCAGCGCGTCGTCTCGAAGGATGGCCAGGAGACCCTCTCGGACGTGGTGGAACTCGACGACATCGCGCATCCGGTGAAACCGGGGGCCTTCATCCCCGCGGCGACCTATTCGGGGCCGCCGTACGAGGCAGGATCGCCCGATGTGCTGGGGAAACTCACGATCAGCGAAGAAGGCACCTATCGGCTTAGGGTGCGCGACCTGCTCGGGGGGCCCGGGAGTGCCGACGGCAGCGTGTATCGGCTCCTGGTACGCCAGGCCACGCCCGACTTCGCCCTCGTGGCCTGGGCGGCGCACCTGCAGATGCGGCAAAACGATTTCGGCACGTTCTCGAAGCCGATCGCCCTCCGGGCCGGCGGCACGATGGCGCTGGAGGTCGTGGCCGTGCGGCGCGACGGATTCGACGGGGCGATTGACCTGTCCATGGAGGGCCTGCCGCCCGGCGTGCGGGCCGCCGGGATGACGATTCCGGCAGGCAAGCAGCTGGGCATGATCTTCATCACCGCCGACGAGACCGCCACGCCCGCGTGGTCGGTCGCGCAGATCTTCGGGAGTGCCCGCATCGACGGCGGTGAAGTCAGGCGGCGGTGCCCCCTCGCTTCCGTGGTATGGACGATCGATTACGCCCCCAACGACTTCCCGCGCTCGCGGATCACGGCCGACGTGCCTGTGTCCGTCACCGACTTTGAAAAAGCGACCGCCTCCATCGCGGCGGCGGAGCCGCAGGTCTGGGAGGCACAGGCCGGGCAGACGGTCACAATCCCGCTGCGGATCACCTGGCGTGAGGAGTTCAACGGCGCTTCGATCAAGCTCAAGCCCTTTGGCACGGTATTTTCGGGTCTGAAACCGATCGATCTGCCCGTCAAGGCGACGGCGGTTGAGGCAGTGCTCGATCTGGCCGCGCTGAAGACGCCCCCTGGAGACCATCTGCTCGCGTTCAACGGGATCAGCGTCGTCAAGCATCGGTCCAACGCGGCGATCGTGACGGTGGCGCAAGAGCAGCAGAAGCGCGCCAGCGAGACGGTCGCGACCTGCACCGCCGCCGCCAAAGAGTTGGCACAGAAGGCAAAGGAGGTGCCAGAACCGCAGCGTGCTGAAGCCAACAAGGCCGCGAATGACGCCCTCGGGAGCCAGCGGGCCGCCGAGGCAGCGCTGGCCGAGGCGGAGCGCCACCTGAAGGCGATGACCGCGGCGACAGCACCGCAGGACATCCTCGATTTTCTGGTCTCGGAACCGATTCGGATTTCGGTCAAGCCGCCAGCCGCCACGCCCAAGCCATGATCGCGGCGATGCGGCCGGAGTTGCGACGATCGGCCGCGCGGTTCCGCGTCGGACACCACCCGGCGCAACTCAGCCGATGAGTTCCGGGATCGGACGACCGTTTTCGACGAGATGGGTCGGGCGGCCGGCGAAGTCCTGAATCGTCACCCGCGACGAATCGATGCCGAGGTGGTGGTAGATCGTCGCCAGGAAGTCATGGGCCGTGCAACGGCGATCGATCACGGCCTCGGCACGGCTGTCTGTGGCCCCGACAACTTGGCCGGGCCGAATCCCGCCGCCAAACCAGATATTCGAGAAGGCGGCCGGCCAATGGTCGCGGCCTGGTTGCTGTGTGCCGGCGGGGCCGCTGGCGTTCCCGGCGCCGGTGCTCGCCGCATAGCTGATTTTCGGCGTGTGGCCGAACTCGCCGGTGACGACGACGAGCACCCGCTTGTCAAGCCCACGGTCGAAGACGTCTTCGATCAATGCGGCGACGGCCTGATCA
>JBIKNV010000145.1:0-6708 GCA_044358475.1 Pirellulales bacterium
GATCGTTCCCTTGAGTTCCTCGATCATGCTGCTGTTCACGATGAGCCGGGCATCGGCTTGTGAGGCTAGATGGCGGGCGACGTCGATTGGCGTCTCGAGGGTCGGCAACGGGCCACCCGCGTAAAAAACGATACTGGGTGGCGTGCGGCGGAAGCTGGCAACGGTCTGGTCCGATAGGGTGGCCGCATCACAGGCGGCGAAGAGCGCCAGCGGCGTGGCCGCGCGGCTCATCTGTGGGGCGACGACAGCGGCCAGGACGAGACAGAGCAGCCCACCAGAAGCCGCGATGGCAGCCAGCGCCTCGCCTGGCCGGTTGGCCACCGTCGCCCGCCAACCGATAGCCGCCCCGAGCATCGGCACGAGGCCAACGGCTCCCATCCACTCCGCTCCCGGCACCCAGCGACGTGCGATCAGAGGCAGCGCGATGGCGATGGCGACACCGCTGGCCCCCACGACGACGAAGCCGATCTGCATGATGACGGTAGCCGCCCGCTCCGGATGGCGACTCCACGCCAGCCAGCGGATCGCGCCCCGCTGCCAGGCGTCGAGAAAACAGCCTGTGGCCAAGGCGAGCGCCGGATACGTCGGCCACACGTAGCCGGGCAGCTTCGTGCCGGCCAGCGAGAGGATGCCGACCCACGCGCTGGCCCAGCAGGCGAGTAGCAGCATTGGCACGCGGTGCGGATGGCCCTGCGAGCCGAGCGTCGCCACCATGTTCACGATCATCGCCACGAGCACGAGCGACCACGGAAAGAGTCCGATGCCGATCACGATCGGATAGTACGCCAGCGAGCCGGAGTGGCCCTCCATTGGCGCGGCAAACCGACCGATATTGTGGACGAGAAAGAAGCCGCGGAGCCATTCGCCATCGGTGCGAATCGTCACCCACACATACCAGGGCAGGGCCACGGCGAGCAGCGCGGCTGTGACGATGAGCGGCCGCAGGCCGCCGAGCATTGCGCGGAGTGACGGACGCTCCGTTGACCACGCCCGGAAGGAAGCGAACGCGGCGAACGCTGCAGCCGGAATGACGAAGCCGATCGGCCCCTTGGCGAGAACGGCGGCCCCGCACGCTGCGCCGATGGCGATGGCTCCCTGCCACGACAGCCTCAGGGGGCCGTGTTCCAGGCCACTGCGGGCCGCCTCTCGCGCGAAGCAGAAGAATGCGAGTGTCGTGAAAAACACCAGCGGGGCGTCGGGCGTGGATGCTCGTCCCCCGACGGCAGTCCAGATGCAGGTCGCCATCACGATACCGCCGAGCAAGCCGACGCCCGGGCTGAAGAGAACGACCCCGAGCCGCCAGGTGAGCAGACAGGTGCCGATCGTGAGGAGGGCCGATCCGATGCGAACTCCTGTCTCGTTGCGGCCGCAGATCGACATCCCCGCCATGTGGAGCCAGTTGGTCAACGGCGGCTTCTCGATCCGCAGCCGTCCATCGAACGTCGGCACCACCCAGTCGTTCGCGTCGAGCATCGCCACCGAGCAGGCGGCGTTTTTCGGCTCGTCGTCGTCCCACAGGGGCGTCGTTCCCAGTCGCGTGAGGAGCACCACCGCGGCGACGCCGGCGACGATCAAGCCGTGGAACCGCGGGTGTGGCATGGCGTTGCGATGGTCAGAGGAAAGCCGTGGACGGCCGCCGCGGATCGGGGCGGGATCGTAGGGGGCTCACGACTCACGGTCAAGCCTGCGAAACGACACGGAAACCCCTGTCTCGCGTAGACTTGCAGCCGGTTGACCGCCTGCGTGGCACGGGTATGTTCAAGCGTTCCGGGCCGCCTGCGGCCCGGAATTCCTCGAGGTGGGAGAGTGCCCCTTGGCAGATGACATCGATTCAGCGGGTGGTGGCAACGGGGCTGGCGAAGGGCCCGCCGCTGGCGGGCAGCCCGAAGCACCCGGGATGCGTGACAGCGCCGGCGGGCGGCTCATCGAACTGCCGATCGAGCAGGAACTCAAAGACAGCTACCTCACCTACGCGATGAGCGTGATCGTGAGCCGTGCGCTGCCCGACGTCCGTGACGGGCTCAAGCCCTCGCAGCGTCGGATTCTCGTCGCCATGAACGACCTGAATCTTTCCCCCGGTGCGGCCCGGGTGAAATGCGCCAAGATCTCCGGAGACACCAGCGGCAACTATCACCCGCACGGCGAGAGCGTGATCTACCCCACGCTCGTCCGCATGGCCCAGGAATGGAACATGCGGCACGTGCTGGTCGACAAACAGGGCAACTTCGGTTCGATCGCCGGCCTCCCGGCGGCCGCCATGCGATACACCGAGGCGCGGCTCTCGCCGATCGCCGCGCTCATGCTCGACGACCTCGGGCTCGACACGGTCGACTTCGTACCGACGTACGACGAGCGGAATACCGAGCCGGTCGTACTGCCGAGCCGTTTTCCCAATCTTGTCGTCAACGGCGCTGGCGGCATCGCCGTCGGCATGGCCACGAGCATCCCGCCCCACAATTTGGGCGAAGTCTGCCGGGCGCTGGTGGCCCTCATCGACAATCCATCCCTTTCGATGGCCGAGCTTCTCGCGATCGTGCCCGGCCCCGACTTTCCCACCGGCGGCATCGTGATGGGCCGCGAGGCGCTCGTCCGCGGCTACCTGACCGGCCGCAGCACGATCACGCTGCGGGCCCGGGCCCACGTCGAGGAGTTTGGCAAGAATCGGAGCCGCATCGTCGTCACCGAGATCCCCTATCAACAGACCCGCGACGCGATCGAGGAAAAGATTGCCGAACTCGTCAACGAGGATCGCATCAAGGGCATCTCTGCGATTCGCAACGAGAGCGATCTGAAGGAACCGGTGCGGCTGGTGCTCGAGCTCAAACGGGATGCCGATCCCGACGTGGTGCTCAATCAGCTCTACCAGTTCTCTCCGCTGCAGACCTCTTTTTCGCTCATCTTTTTGGCGCTGGTGGATGGCAAGCCACGCATCCTCTCGTTCAAGAGCATGCTGGAGGAGTTCCTCCGCCACCGCACCACCGTCATCCGTCGTCGCACGCAGCACCTGCTGGCCAAGGCCCGCAGCCGCAAGCACACGCTTGAAGGGCTGCTGGTAGCGCTGGCCAATATCGACGAAGTGATCCGGATCATCCGGAGTTCCAAGTCACAGGCCGAGGCCAAGGAGCGGCTGACGGCGCTGCAAACGCCGGCAGCCCTTCTGGAGCGGGCCCTCGGGGCGGAAGGATTTGCCGTGCTGGTTGAGGAAAAGGGGACGGCCGAAACGTACGGCCTCACGCCCGTGCAGGCCGACGCCATCCTCCGCCTCACGCTCGGTCAACTCGTCAATCTCGAACAGGAAAAGCTCACCGGCGAACATCGCGAACTGCTCGCCAAAATCTCCGAATTTCGCCGCATCCTCGCCAGCGAGGCCAACATCAAGGCCCTCATCCGCCAGGATCTGGTCGATCTGGAAAGCAAGCATGCCGATGACCGGCGGACCGAGATCAGCGGGGAGGCGGCCGACATCCGTGACATGGCGGAGCTGATCACCGAGGCCACGATGGTGGTCACGATCAGTCGCGCAGGCTATGTGAAGCGGACGGCGGCCGACGTCTACCGGGCCCAACGTCGTGGCGGGAAGGGGATCAAGGGTACGAGCACCGACGAGGAAGATCCAATCGAGCACCTCTTTGTGGCCAGCACGCACGACTGGCTGCTCGTCTTTACGACGCTTGGGAAGGTGTTCTCGATGCGGGTCTTCGAACTGCCCGAACTGGCGCGAGACGCCAAGGGCCGGGCGCTGGTCAACCTCCTCGAGTTCGAGCCGGGGGAAAAAGTGGCCGACTGCCGTGCCGTCTCCGGCTTTGAAGACCCCGATCAATGCCTCCTTCTGGTGACCCGTAGCGGCATGGTGAAGAAGACGGCGCTCGAGCAGTATCGCCGCCGCCGCACGAAGGGGCTCATCGCGGTGAAGCTGAAGGAAGGAGACGAACTGGTCGATGCCGTCGTGACGAAGCCGGGCGACGAACTCGTGCTCGCCACGGCCAAGGGGATGGCGATCCGCTTTCCGGAGTCGGATGCCCGCCCCATGGGTCGCGACACGAGCGGCGTGCGGGGCATCAAGCTCGGCTCCGGGGATCGCCTCGTGGGCATGGTGGTGGCCGATCCCGACGCCACGCTGCTGACGGTCTGCGAAAACGGCTACGGGAAGCGGACACCCTTCGGTGCCGGCACGCCGCTCTCCGGCCCAGCGCCCGGTGAGGACGGTGAGGTCTCGGAGGCCGAGGCGCCGGAACCTGCCGAGGCGGCGGACGATGCCGACAGCGATGGCTCCACCGGCATGCGGTATCGCACGCAGCGGCGGGGCGGCAAGGGCATCCGCGACATCAAGGCCACGGCCCGCAACGGGCAGGTCGTGTCGATCGTGGCCGTTCGCGACGAAGATCAGGTGCTGATGATGACCGCCCGCGGCAAGATCCAGCGGGTCAATGTCAAGGAGATTCGCCCGATGGGCCGCAACACGCAGGGCGTGCGCATCATGCGGCTTGACGACGGTGATACGCTCGCCGCCATGGTGACGGTGCCGCCGAGCGAGCAGGAGGAAGCCGACTCCCCCGCCGAACAGGAGTGAGCGTCCATCATGCAGATCGCGGTCGTGGGCACGGGGTATGTGGGGCTGGTGACGGGCACGTGCCTGGCCGACAGTGGCAACACGGTCACCTGTCTCGACATCAATGCCGACAAGATCGCCCGGCTGAAGCGGGGTGAGATCCCGATCTACGAGCCTGCTCTGGAGGAGATGGTCGAGCGGAATGCCGCGGCCGGACGGCTGCGATTCACGACCGACACGGCCGCGGCGATCCGCGACGCGGAGCTGGTGTTCCTGGCCGTCGGCACGCCACCGAGCGACGATGGATCGGCCGATCTCTCGGCCCTGTGGAGCGTGGTCGACTCGATCGCATCGCACCTCCACGACCGGGCCGTGGTCGTCACCAAGAGCACCGTGCCGGTCGGCACCTGCGCCGGTATCGAACGGCGACTGAAGGAACGGCTTGGCCGCGATTGCCGGGTGGCGAGCAACCCCGAGTTTCTCAAGGAGGGGGCGGCGATCGAGGATTTCCAAAAGCCCGACCGCGTCGTCGTGGGCGTACGAACGGCGGAGGTGGGCGACCTTCTGCGCGGGCTCTATTTGCCATTCCTCCGCACGGAAAACCCGTTTCTCGTCATGTCGCCGGAGAGTTCCGAGATGACGAAGTACGTGGCCAACGCCTTGTTGGCTACCAAGATCTCGTTCATCAACGAGGTGGCCAATCTTTGTGAGCGGATGGAGGCCGATATCGACGACGTCCGCCGTGGCATCGGCCACGACAGCCGGATCGGCTTCGCCTTTCTCTTTCCCGGCGCCGGCTACGGTGGCAGCTGCTTCCCCAAGGACGTGCAGGCGTTGGCTGCGATGGCCCGCGACAAGGGGGTGACCCCACGGATCCTGTCAGCGGTTCACGAGACGAACCTCGCCCAGAAACACGTGCTCGGAGAAAAGGTCACGGCGCATTTCGCGGGGAATCTTCAGGGTCGGGAGATCGCGGTCTGGGGGCTGGCATTCAAGCCGCGAACCGATGACATTCGTGACGCGCCGTCCCTTGATCTGATCGAGCGGCTGCTTGCCGGTGGTGCGCGGATCACCGTGTTCGATCCAGAGGCGATGGAGAATGTCCGGGCGATCTATGGTGATCGACTGACCTACGCAGCGTGCGCGATGGAGGCTCTCGATGGGGCCGATTGCCTGGTGATCGTGACGGAGTGGGGCGACTTTCGCCGGCCCGACTTTGACGACATGGCCCGCCGCATGAAGGACCGCGTGATCATCGATGGCAGAAACCTCTATCAGCCGCAGGAGCTTGGCCGCCGCGGTTTCACCTACCACTGCATCGGTAAACTGCCCGTTCATGGCGGCTAGTCGCCGTGAAAAAAGTCATTGATTGCCTTTTTTTAGGTGGTTGACCGGAGGAATCGCCCGGAGTGCACGAAAACGGCCACTCGCCTGCGCGATGTCGCCATCGCCGGTGCCGAAACACCTCCCACTCGTTTGACGGTGTTTTTCGCGACGGGTACAGTTCGCGGTCTCTGGCTGCTCGGGGCTCCCGCCGACATGCTTTGCCAGTTTCCGCTCACTTCCTTCTCACGGAGTTCATCCCATCGTGACACTGTCTCACCGTCTTGCCGCCGCTGGGGCGGTCGCCATGGCTCTCCTTCCTTCGATCGCGTTGGCTGGTGAGGTGGCTTCGGAAACGATGTGGCTGCTCGGCCCATATGGATTCTGGTGGGCGGTCGGTGTGGCTGTCTCGGTGCTCGCGCTCTATCAGGCGTGGCAGTTTTTTCAGTGGATGGAGTCACAGCCGGCCGGCTCACCGGAGATGATCAAGATCGCCGGGTACGTCCGCACCGGTGCCGACGCCTATCTCAGGCAGCAATACAAGGTGGTGGCGGCGTTCTTCGTCGTCATTTTTTTCTTGCTGGCCGTGATGGCCTTCGGACTGGAAGTGCAGAGTGCCTGGGTGCCGTTTGCCTTCATCTCCGGCGGATTCTTCTCCGGCCTCGCCGGCTGGTTCGGGATGAAGACGGCCACGCTTGCCAGCAACCGCACGGCGGCGGGCGCAGAGCGCAGCCTCAACGAGGGGCTGCAGGTGGCGTTTCGCTCCGGGGCGGTGATGGGCCTCACGGTCGTGGGCCTCGGCCTCCTCGACATCATGCTCTGGTTCTTCATTCTCT
>JBIKNV010000146.1:0-6704 GCA_044358475.1 Pirellulales bacterium
CCGGCGGCGAGCCGCTCGGCTGGGAGTCGCTCATGCTCCTGCCCGACGACTACTCCGCCACTGCAATCACGGATCCGAATATCCGGCGGCTGATCGACCGCATCGAGATCGTGCACGGCGGCGGTGAGTACGACGCCCGATATCCGGAGGGCATTCCGACGAGCGTGGCGATCGAGCATGCGACGCTCGGCACCCTGGGTGGTGAAGTGGCGATGTTTCCGCTCGGTCATGCCCGTTCCGATGCCGCCCGCACCGCAGCCGTGGTGAACCTCAAGTTTGAGCGGCTCGTGTCGGGTATGGTCGTCGATCCTGGCGCGCTGCGACAGCGAATGCAGGTGGGAGGCAAGTCGGCAACGGCGTTGGCCGACCTCTACGCCTTTCCGATCCGGGGCATCTCGGCGTGACGACCGCAACCGGGGCACCAGGTGTGAACGGTGTGATCCCAATCGACAAGCCGGTGGGCGTGTCGTCGCGGAAAGTCGTCGACGCCGTCGCCAGGGCGGTTGGCATGAAGGCGGTTGGCCATGCCGGCACGCTCGACCCCCTCGCCTCCGGCGTCGTAATCGTCTGCGTGGGGTATGCGACGAAGCTCGTCGATTTTCTCCACGAGCTGCCGAAGACCTATGCGGCCACGTTTCTGCTGGGCCGATCGAGCCCGTCGGACGACCTCGAAACCGAGGTGCTGGTCGAGGCCGATCCGGTTCAGCCAGACGGTGCTGCTATCGAGGCGGCCGCCGTTGGCTTTCGCGGTGAGATTCTCCAGCGGCCGTGTGACTACTCGGCCGTGCACGTCGACGGGAAGCGGGCCTACCGTCTGGCGCGGAAGGGCCGCGAGGTGGTGCTGGCACCGAAGCGGGTGCGGATCGACCGGCTTGTCATCACGAGCTACGACTGGCCGCGGCTGGGGCTCGACGTGATCTGTTCATCGGGCACCTTCATTCGTGCGATCGGCCGCGACCTGGCCGCGGCACTCGGCACGACCGCGGTGATGGAGTCGCTCGTGCGGACGGCCATCGGCTCGTTCACTCAAGGAGAAGCGTTGCCCCTGCATGCCGTCAGTCCGGAGACAGTTCGCTGTGCCCTGCTTCCGCCTGCCGCTGCGGTCAGGCATCTGCCCTCGCTCACGCTTGCAGATGATGTGCTCGAGCGGCTGGTTCGCGGTGCGATCATCGACATCGGTGCGAGCGACCGTGTCGTGGCGGCAGTCGACGTGGTGGGGGATCTCGTCGGGATTCTTGCCAGGCATGACTCAGGCAGCCACCGGTTGCGGCCCAACTTTCGTGGCGTTGGCTGATCGCGGCTGGCGCCGCGGTCGCTGCCGTGAGTACCTCATCGAGCGACGAACGAATCACAGCTGCCCACACCTTGTAGCCAGCCGGACTCAGGTGAAGGCGGTCGTCGCGGAATAGTTCCGCTACCGGCCGGCCGCTTGTCGTGTCGAGAAAATGACGTGCCGTTGGGATGAAGAAGCTGTGCGAAGCATCACGACACATCTCTGCGATCATGCCGTTCAGGCGTTGCACGGTCGGCCATGCCCTCCAGCGAGATTCCGAAGGCGTGACTGCCACGTAAAAGATGGGCACCTTTGGGTGTCGCTCGCGAATCCTCGCCTGAGTCGCTCGAACATCGATCATCACCTGCTCTGGATCAGGGGATGTCTCGGGACTCGTGATGTCGTTTGCAACGAAGATGACAATCGCCCGCGGTCGGTGGGCTGCGACCAGTCGCGATACGAAGTGACGGAGATCACGGTAGCAGGCGCCACCATACCCGCGACGGACGGCCGCATACGGGGCCATGTCTTCGTGAATGGAATCCCACAATCGGATGCTTGACGAACCGATGAAGAGGATCGCGTTGTCGGGAGCGAGGGAGCTTTTGTCGAGGGCCTCAAGCTCTGCGATGTCGGATTCCCAGCGTGATACCAGGGGATCCTGCGAGTCGGTCGTCGCTGTTGGTGACGCCCGGGCAGCATTTTTGGGTGTGGTTGTGCGCGTCGCGGAGAAAACGGGGCCGGTCGGAGCTGGTGGCAGACTGTCTCGCCACTCGATGAGCTGGCTTCTCAGCAGCGCTGCGGTTTCCTGTTCGCGATCCGCCAGGTCCACTTTTTCCAGCGGATCGGTCCTGAGGTCATAGAGTTCGGTGTGGCTGAGGTCCCGGTTGGCGATCAGCTTCCAGCCGTCGCGAACGATCGCATACGAGCCCCAGTGATGAGGACGATCCTTCGGTGCCGGCCACGCCGCGTCGGCCTTCCAAAACAGCGGCTTTGCCCGACGCTCTGACGGCTTTCCAAGCAGGGCATCGATCTGGCTGACCCCGTCGGCCGCGTATCCCTTGGGCAAGTCTGCTCCTGCCAGACCGCAAAATGTGGGTAGCAGATCGACCGCGGAGATGAGCGTCTGGTCGTCGACACGGCCGGCGGGAATCGTCCCGGGCCAGCGGGCGATGAAGGGCACGCCGATCCCGCCATTGAAGAGTGCGGCTTTGTATCCCTTGCGACCGCCTGTGAGTCCCTTTGACGCGGCGATGCCGAAGCCGGCGCCGGTGGCCGTGTCGTACATCAGGTTCAGGGCAGTGTCGCCAGTGGCCCGCGCCGGCCCGTTGTCGGAGCTGAAGATCACCAGCGTGTTGGCGGCCAGCCCGAGCCGGTCCAGCGTGTCGAGCACCTCGCCGATCCGGTCATCGGCATGGGCGAGCGTGGCGGCGTAGATCTCATCCGGCTCGGCAAGCCCCGCCTCCCGAAACTTCCAGCGATACTTTGGCAACACATGAAAGGGAGTGTGTGGCTCATGCATCCACAGGTTGATGAAGAACGGCCTGCCCTCCGCCGTGGCCTGTTCGATGAAGGCAATGGCGCGGGCGGCGTCGTCGTGCACGGGCATCTGCTCCCCGGCGCAATTGAAGGCTCCGTAGTCGTCATAGCCGTAGGCACTCGGCAAGGGTGCATCGGGAATCATGTCATTGGCGAGATGCCACTTGCCGTAATGGGCGGTCATGTACCCGGCTTGCCGGAGGATCCGCGGCAGAAGGGGCGCCTCGACATCGAGCCAGTCGGGCATGTTGCGCGCGGCGTTCTGCTCGACCCAGGCGAAGTGACCATTGATGTTGTAGCGGGCCGGGAAATGGCCGGTCAGCACGGCCGTGCGGCTCGGCGAGCAGACGCCGCTGGCCACGGTAAAGCGACGGAAATCGGTTCCCGCGTGAGCCAGCCGATCGATGTTGGGAGTCTTTACATAGGGATGATTGTGGCAGCTCAAGTCACCCCAGCCCCAATCGTCGGCAAAGATGAAGAGAATGTTTGGCCGGTCGGCTGCCTGCGCGTTGACGGCAACTACCGCCAGTATGCCGATCAACACCGCGCTCGCAGCACCGTTCATCAAAGTCGCGACTCGACGCATCATCGTCACCTCGGTCGGCAGCATACTATTTCTGCTGCAACGTTCCGACGGAAAGGGCTTCGATCGGTCCCGTGCTGTCGCCGAATGAGTCCGTATCGACTCCGATCCCCTGCAGGAGTGTCAGCCACACGTTGCACAAGGGCGTCGCCTTGGGCATGGCGATATGGCGCCCCAGGGCGAGGCCTGCCCCGCGGCCCGCAATGAGCGTGGGGGCGTTGTCGAGGTAGTGGACCGAGCGAATCGTGCTGCCGAAGACGACGGAGGTGTGGTCAAAGAGCGTCGACCCATCCGGCTCACGAGTGGCCAGAAGTTTGTCGAGAAATGTGGCGAGCATCTCGCTATTGGCCTCGTCGCGTCGCTGCGAGGCCTGCATGCGTTCGCCGGGATGGTAGTGGCTCATGTCATGCGCCGCCACGCCGATGCCCAGGCTCGTGAGCAGGTGCTGAATCGGCTGCCGGAAGCTCACGACGCGAGTGCTGTCGGTCCGCAGGGCGGCGATGATGAGGTCGTACATCAGGAGGATTTCATCGCGGCCGACAAGGCCCTCGCCCGGCGCAGGCATCTGCGGATCCGGCTTCGGTTTGCCCAACCACCGTTCCTCCTTCGCCAGCCTGGTTTCGATGTCACGAATGCCGCCCAGGTATTCATCGAGCTTGTCGCGATCGGCTGCATTGAGGCTGCCCTGGAGGCTCCTGGCCTCCGCGAGCACCGTGTCGAGCACGCTTCGCTTTTGCGTGATCAATCGCTGCTGCTGCTCGAGTGGCACCGTGTCCGCCGCGAACATCTGGTGAAATGCGATGAGCGGACTGTCAAACCCGGCGATCGGTTTGCCGCGGCGATCCCATGCGAGTGACAGACCCGCACCGTGTCCGGCCCCGGACAGTCCCGGCTCACTGCCGTTGAGTTGCAGGGATGAGAAGCGGGTGTCACCAGCGATCTGCTCGGCTGCCACCTGGTCCACGGAAACCGAGTTGTGAAACCCACTGCCGCCACTACCCTCGGGGGCTCCGCCGGTGAGCCAAAACGTGCTGCCGCCATGTGGGTCGGTCGCGCGGCGGTGAACACAGCCTTGAACGATTGAGAACAGGTCGCGATGGCGGGCCAGCGGGGCCAGCCCTTCCGGCAACGTGTATCCGGATTCCACATCGTGAACCTGTGGGAACCAGGTCTCCTCGGTAACCCCGTAGCCGATCCCGAGGCACACCAGGCGCTTCGGCGGGGCTGTCACTGCGGCAGCCGATGCGAGCCGCGGGCGGCGGAGGGACTCCAAGGCCGGCAGGGCGAGCAGTGTGGTTGCAGAACGCAGAAACCGGCGGCGATCAGGGAGACTTTTCACGGATGTGTTCCCCGTGCGGGAGGGGCTGCGGCGACTGTCACTTCTTCCGAAAAGCATCACTCAGCACCACGGCATGAACAAACTCACGGATCGCATCATCCGCGGGCAATGCGTGGGCCGTGATGGATTGAATCAACTCGTCGTCAGTGAAGCCGACCGGCCGGCCAAGGGCGTAGGCCAGCAGAGCTTCGGTGAACCCGGTTGCAAAGTCGGCGTGCCGCGTGGCGATGATCTCGCGGAGCTCGAAGAAGTCCGCAAAGGCGGGGCCGCCATGGAGATTGCCCGATGGGTCAATCGCCCACGTCGCGGTTTTTCCCGATGGGGTCGTGGTGGTGTCCGTCGTGCGCCAGATGCCAACAGCGTCGAAGTTTTCCAGGCCGAAACCGAGCGGATCGATCTTCCGGTGACACGACGCGCACTGCGGCTCCTCCTGATGCATGCGAACCCGCTCGCGGGTGGTGAGTGGCTGGCCATCGAGCCGACTGAGTTGTGGAACATTGGGGGGCGCGGGGGGCGGCGGATCATGCAGCAGCCTGCGAAGCACCCAGGCACCTCGTTCCACCGGGCTGGTGTGCTCGCCGTTGCTTCCCATCGCCAACACCGCGGCCATGCCGAGCAGCCCGCCGCGCGGCGAGCCGGGCGGCAGGGAGACCGGTCGGAAGTGATCGCCATGCACTCCCGGCAGTCCGTAATACTCCGCCATCAGGGCGTCGACCACGACGAAATCACTCGAGAGCAAGTGTCGCAGGCTGAGGTTTTCGTCGAGGATGTGGCTGACTGTCGCGAAGAGTTCCTCTCGTGATGCATGCTTGGTGGCAAGGTCGAAGCGGGGAAAGCGTTTGAAATCGAACTGGAAGAAATCGAGGCGATCGAGCCCCAGCCATTGATGGACGAAGCCCCGCACAAACGCGTCACGAGTTGTTGGGGCATCGAGGAGCCGGTCGGCTTCGGCCCTCAGCACATCAGGATTGTCAAGCTCTCCACGCGCCGCCAGTGACAGCAGACGTTCGTCGGGTGGCCTGCTCCCAAGAAAGTACGACAGCCGGGATGCGAGCTCGACTCCATCGAGGTTGCGGCTGCCCTTGGATGTCGGCTCGGCGAGGGAGAGAAAACGGGGAGAGGCAAGGATTGTCACCAGAGGCTCCTGCAGCGCCTCGCGGACAGACAGGCCCGTGGAGCGGCCGGCGTCGTAGAGAGCCACGAGCTGGTCGAGGAAGGCTGGATCGGGTTGTCGCCCGCGAAAAGCCAGGAATGCAAACCGCTCGAGCGCCGGTCGAGCGTCGGCTGAGTCGGCTGAGTCGGCATTGCCTGCGGCGACTGCCAGGAGATCGGCGAGCGTCATCGGCACCTCGGCAACGACGGGCCCCTCCACTTCGACCCAGTCAAGCCAGATGGCAAACGGGGGACCTACCCCATCCTTGTGAAAGGCATCGAAAAACAGGGCGTGTTGCTGGGCATCATGGTCACGCGTGCCCTTCTCCAACACTCGATAGACACGGGAGCCATTGGCAGATATGGAAAAGGGGATCTCCAGAGTCTGCGGCTTGTCGAGGGTGCCGGTCACTTCGCACACCCCGGCCCGCCTGATCTGGCCGTCGTTGCCGACTGGCCCGTGCTCGATAAATCGGCGATGCTGCGGCGCATCTTCGAGGAGAGCGACCCTTGCCCGCAGGATGTACTCGCCAGCGGGGGAGTGCGGTGACACCCGGCTGTCGAAATACACGGGGAGTCGAGGGTCGTTGATGGTGAGGAGGGCACCAGTCTCTGCTGCGGGGTGCGTGACATAGGCCGTATAGTACGGCACTCGATGCTTCCACTCATCGGCGCTGCCGATCCTGATGGCATCGATGGCATCGGCGAAGCCGAAGTCACGCGGTGATGGTGCGCCTGGAAGCGTGCTCCAGGCTTCAAGCACCGGCATGGCACTGTGGGGTCGCGCTTCCCGCGCGGCCGCAACGGCGGCGGCATTG
>JBIKNV010000147.1:0-6677 GCA_044358475.1 Pirellulales bacterium
GGGCCGTAGCGAACGTCCGGCGATGTGGCACGAATAGCCCCTCGCGGCGCTCCACGTCATTTGCGGGCCTCGCGGAGTCGGGGATCGGTGGCTTCCTGGAGTCCTTCACCGATCAGGTTGTAGGCCAGCACGGTCAAAAAGATGGCGGTGCCGGGAAACACCACCAGCCACCACATCGACAGATTGCTTCGCGCGTCGTTGAGCAGCGACCCCCAACTGGCCGCCGGTGGTGGTGGCCCGAAGCCGAGGAACGAGAGCGAACTCTCCATGAGGATGGCGGCCGCGATGCCAAACGTGATCGGCACGAGGATCGGGGCCAGCGCGTTGGGAAGGATGTGCCGCAGCATGATCCGCACGGGACCGGCCCCGGCGGCCCGGGCCGCCATCACGAACTCGCTCGACTTGAGCCGCAGGAATTCACCGCGGGTGAGCCGGGCGATGCCCGTCCAGCCGGTGCAGCCGATGATCGCCATCGTCTTCCAGATCGTCGGCTTGTCGACGATGGCCACGAGCGCGAGGATCAGGACGAGCGTCGGGACGCACATCACGATCTCGGTGATCCGGCTGGTGAGCGTGTCGACCCAGCCGCCAAAGTAGCCTCCCAGCGCGCCCACGATGATTCCGATCGTGCCGGCGATGCCCATCGAGAGGAAGCCGACCAGGAGGGCGACCGTTGTTCCATGCACCATCTTGGCGAGGACGTCGACGCCATACTGATCGGTGCCGAAGAGGTTCGTGCGACTCGGCCGCCCCTCATCGCGAGAGGGATTGGCGGGGCGGCCCGGCCACTCGTTGGTGCGCACCGAGCGGTAGGGATCCTGGAAGAAGAGCGGCCAGATCGCCCAGCTCTCTGGATCCTTCTCCTTCAGGTTGCGGGGGTACTCGCCACGAAACCGGTCCTTCGTGAAGATGACCGGCTCGAGCCTCCGGTCGAAGTAGCCGAGGCAAGGGGCGTAGAGCTTCCCCTTGTAGTGACAGAGCACCGGCTTGGTGCCGGCAATGGCGGGCGCGAGGAGCGCGACCGTAATCAGGAAACCGACGAACATGACCGCCGCCATCGCTAGCGGCCGCCGGCGATACCGCCGCCACGCCTCCGCCCAAAACCCATGCGATGCCGCCCCGTTCATTCGATACTCACCCTCGGGTCGACGAAGCAGTAGAGGAGGTCGGCGAGGAGCTGGCCGAGGAGCGTGAGCACACTGAACATGAGCGTGAGGCCCATGATCGTGGGGTAATCGCGTTCGCGGATGCTCTCGAAGAAGAGCCGCCCCATGCCGGGCCAGGTAAAGATCTGCTCGATGATCACCGAGCCGCCGATCAGAGCTGGCAGCGACAGGCCGAGGAGCGTGACCAGCGGAATGAGCGTGTTGCGGAAGGCGTGGTGGAGGAGCACCCGCCAGCGACCGGCCCCCTTGGCACGGGCCGTGCGGATGTAGTCCTGCCGCATCACCTCCTCCATGGTGGCCTTGATGAACCGGCTGTACCAGGCGAGGCTCACATAGGTCTGGCAGACGACCGGGAGGATCGAGTGGCGGGCCACGTCGGCCACGCGGGCCGGCCAGGTGGCGTCGGCAGGCAGGTCGGTCATCCCGAAGAGCGGGAGTTCCCAGCGGGTGCCGCGAAGCCAGACAGCGAAGATGATCTGCAGGAAGAGCGCCGCCACGAACGTGGGAAACGAATAGAGCACGTAGAGCAGGAGGCTCGTGCCGCGCTCGTCGAGCGAGCCGCCGCGAGCGGTAGCGTAGAGCCCCAGCGGCACGGCGATCAGCCAGGTGAGCACCAGCGAGATGCCCGACACGAGAAACGTCGGGCCGATCCGCTCGCCGATGAGCGTCGTGACCGGCTGCTTGCGGGAGAACGACCGTCCGAGATCGCCACGGGCCAGGTTGCCGAGCCACGTCGCGTATCCGACATACCAGGGCGTGTTCTCGTCGATGCCGTAGATCTTCTTGAGCCGCTCCTGGTCTTCGGCAGAGAGCTTCCGGCTGGGATCGACCTCGCCAAGCTGCACGGTGAGCGGAGAGCCCGGCATGTTGCGGGCCAGCCCGTAGACGATGAACGTGATCGCCATGAGCGTGACGATCGCAAGCAGCAGGCGACGGACGAGATACGTGATCATGACCTACTCGCTTGGCATCCACAGGCTGCCGAAGCCAGGCGAGTAATGAAACGGGCCGCGCGGACTGAACACGTAGCCGCGGAGCCGCTTCGAGAACCCGTAGAAACTGTTCCGCCAAAAGAGCCAGGTATACGGCTGATCCTCGTAGAGGATCTCCTGGATGCGGGCATACTTCGCGGCCCGTTTAGCCCGGTCGAGTTCCCGACGGCCCTCCTCGAAGAGCCGGTCCACTTCGGGATTGGCATAGTTGACGAAGTTTCGCATCGCCCCTGTCTTCCAGATGTTCTCCGAGGAGTCCGGATCGACGCCCGATCCCCAGCCGCCGAAATAGGCCTGAAACTTTCGTTTCTGGGTCAGGTCTTGGAGCACGGTCGATTCCACCGGCTTCACGTTCATCCGCACGCCGATCCGGTCGAGGCAGTCCTTCATGAGCACACAGATCGCGATCCGCAGCGGCTGCTGGTTGACGAGGATCGAGAATTCGAACGGCACGAGCCGCCCATTGATCTCCTTGTCGCGGATGCCGTCGTTGTCATGATCGATCCACCCCGCCTCGTCGAGCAGGGCCTCGGCCGTGTCGAGATCCTGCTTGTAGGGCACGAGCTTTTTCTTGGGGGCCATCCAGGAGTCTTCCGGAAAGTTTCCGGCACACGGCTGGTAGAGGCCGTAGCAGAGTTTTTCGAGCATCTCGTCATAGTCGAAGGCGTAGCTCATCGCCCGCCGGACGCGGCGGTCGGCGAAGAAGGGGCTCTCGATGTTCCAGCCGAAGTGGAAGCTCACCCACTCCGGGGCCGTGGCCTTCGTGTTGCGCTCGTAGAAATCGTCGCCCGTCGTCTGCGTGGTCCACTGCTCGGGCGTGAGAATCATCTCGTGGATGTCGCCGGCCTTGATGGCCAAGAGCGACGTGTTGGGGTCTTCGATGATGCGAAACCGCACTTCCTTGAAGAACGGCTCAGCGCGGACTTTCTTACCATCCACGGTCGACCAGCTCTCCCGCCGTCGAAGCACGATCTGCTGGCCCCGCGTGCGTTCCACGATCTCGTAGGGACCGCCGACGACGGGCGACTGTTCGAGCGCGACATGCTCCGGGCTGTCCTTGAGCGTGGGGTCTTTCTCCCACGTCGTTTCGTAGACGTGCTTCGGCAGCACCGGGAAGTTGATGTTCCACACGTTGGTCGCCAGCGGCTCCTTGTGGAAGAAGACGATCGTCTGGTCGTCGTAGGCATGCACCCCCTTCATCTGGTCGGTGCCGCTGCGGACGGCCGGTACCGGCACCCGCGGATCCATGATCACGCTGTAGCTGAAGGCGATGTCGTGGGCCGTGATCGGCGCGCCGTCGCTCCAGACGAGATCGTCCCGCATCACCACCTTGTCGAGCAGGCCGTCGGCACTCGTCTGCCAGCTCACCACCGTCTCGGCGGAGGCGAACGGCTCGAGGTCGCGGCCGAAGGAGAAGAGGCCGAAGCCGGTGAGGCCGAGGATGTCGAACTCCGCCGACGTGCTGATCATGATCGGATTGGTGCTGCCCAGGTCGCCCACCACGTGCCGATCGATGCGGGCTTCCAGGTCGGCTTGAACGTCGGCCTCACCATCGCCCGGGAGCCGCCCGAGGGCGGAGAGGATCTTGGCGTTGTTCTCCGCCGAGTCGTTTTTCAGGACGACCGCATCAGCCGCCGAGCAGAGCACCCGTTCGTCGGCCTGGGCAGCCCGCAGGAGCGCGAGACCATCCTTCACGGGCCGCTCGATCCAGGTGGCCTTGCGATCGAGGTCGGCCAGTGGCGGGGGCTCAAAGGGCCCTGTCTCTGGCTGCGCCACGGGTGTCATGGGCTGCTTAAGCACGGTATCACTGGTCGAGAGCTCGGGCTTCACGTCGACTTTCGGCCCCACGTTCAGATCATCGGTCGGCGACTTGCCACAGCCGGCGATGAGCATGACGGCGGCAAGAGTCCATCGAGGCCAGCGGCCGCGTCCCAGCTCAGATCGTGTCTGCATGTCATCCTCCGCGGAAAATGCCTCCGCCGCGGATGCGATGCTAAGGCCTGCGTCCCGCGCGGGTCAAACGCGCAAGACTCTGCTGATCGGGGAAAAAAGCCCGGTGGGCATCCGGTCGTTGGCTGGCCGCCGGGCCGCAGACCAAGTCCAATTGAAGGAATTCAGAAAATTTCGTGGCAGCCACCGCGTCCGGCAGGCCACGGCGCTACGATGCTGGTGGGTCCGATACCACATCGTTTGGGTTGCTCGCGGAGGCCGATGATGATTGTCGCGGCACGGCGCAGCCTGGCGAAGGTTTTTGACCGGCTTCAGGCGTCGCCGAAACAGCATTGGCTCGAACGCTGCGTCGTAGCCCTGGCCGCCGTCGGGTTTCTCGGCCACCTGCTCCTCGTAGCGGTGGTCAATCTCCTTCCGGAAGCTCCCGCGACGATTTTCGAGGGGCTCGACCGGAGTCTACTCCATGCGGTGTACACGCCCTTCAGCATCATCCTCTTCTACGAGGTGATTCTCCTGGTCTTCGCCCTTGCCGACTCCCACACCGGTGAGGTCGCCAAGCAGTATCAGATCGTCTCGCTGATCGTGGTCCGTCGCGTTTTCAAAGATATCGGAGACTTCGAAAGCTTCGAGCACTGGCTGAGTGAACTGGACGCCGTCAGGGCGGTGCTACTCGACATGAGCGGGGCCGTGCTCATGTTCATCATTGTCACTGCGTTCACGCTGCTGCGGCGCACGATTCCGAAGGTGCCGATTCAGGGGGCCCTCGACGGGTTCATCGAGCTGAAAAAGTCGATTGCGGTGCTGCTGCTGGTGGTCCTTTCCGGTCTGGCCCTGGTCAACCTTGCGGTCTGGCTGCGGCTGCTGCCGGCGTCACTGCTGGGGCTCGCCCAGCTGCCCGCCGATGTCGACCTCTTTTTCTTCCCACTCTTCTTCGAATTCATGATCTTCACCGATGTGTTCATCCTCATCGTGTCGCTCGCCTACTACGACCGCTACGAATATGTCTTTCGCAATGCCGGCTTCGTCATCTCGACCGTCCTGCTGCGAGTGTCCCTTTCCACCCCCAAGCCTTACGATCTCGGTGTCGCCCTCATTGCGATGCTCTATGGCACCGTGATCCTGGCCGTGTTTGGCTGGTTCAGCTCCATCGTCAGTCGTCAGGATCTCCCCGATGGTCAGCACCACGGGGATCAAGGCCGCGAGGCCCACGCCGCGGCCCGGTTGAAGGCGACGGCGAGAATCACCGAGCCGCCGACGTAGAGCCATGGTGTTCCGCCATAGGCCGCATCTTTCGGGTTGATCGCCACCAGCACGAAGAGGGCGGTGGCCGTCACGCTGGTCAGTGACAAACCGGTAAACACGAGAATCCAGGCTTCAGACTTCATCATGACACTCCATGGTCTTGCAGCAAGTGGGTGGCGGTGGTGAGGGCTTGCTCCGCGGCGCTCGGCAGCTTGGCAGGCCTGCTCCCCACGACCGTGGTGAGGAGGGAGCGAGCGAAGAGCATCAGTTTTCTGTGCGCCGACACCCGCACTCGTTCCTTCAGCACCCGGACGGGGCGTTTCCTGATCTGGGTGCCGATCGCATGGTAGACCCGCGACGCCGTCCGCACCGCCACGCGTGAGCCACGGTCCAGGGCGTCAATGCCGGCTTCGCCCGCAGCATAGTAGCCGTCGGCCAGACTGAGAACGTTCTCCACGCCTCGTTCGACGCGATGCTCCTCGAGTGGCGTGCCATCGGGACGTAATCCACCGGTCCAGGCAACCGGCAGATAACATCGTGAGCGGCCCCAGTCTTCGGCAACGTCGCGGGCGATGTTGGTCAGCTGCATGCCCATGCCGAGCGCCGCGGCATGGGGAAGGAAGCGACGGTCTTCGAGGCCCAGAATCGGACACATCAGAACGCCGACCGCCCCCGCGACCTGAAAGCAGTACCGCAGCAAGTCGTCTTCACTCAGGTCAGCCGCCGGCGTGAGGTCAAATCGCATGCCCTGCAACAACGCTTCAGCCGCCTGGATGGGCAGCTGGTGCTGCCGGACGATCCCTGCCAGCCAACGGCTCTCGGTCGCGGCTGGCTGGCTCCCTGTGGCAATCAGTCGGAGGTCAGAGGTGGCGTGGTCGAGAAATGCGACAGCCGCCTCCGGTGACGAGGCGGTATCGACGCCGTCGTCGCACCAGCGGCACCAGGCATACAACTGTTCGACGGCCACCCGTTTTTTGGCCGGCAGCAGCCGGCTGGCAAACGAGAAGGATCGGCTGTGCCGGCGGATGGAATCACCGGCGGCGGGGCCGGCGGCGGCAGACGTTTTCTCCAAGCGGCTAGCCCACCATGACAGGGAAGTCGGCCGCGATCGTGTCGCAGGTTGCCTTGGCGGAATTGACCACGCCAGGTACACCCGCGCCGGGGTGCGTCCCTGCCCCGGCCAGGTACAGTCCGGGAATGTCCGGGTCGCGGTTGTGGGGACGGAAATAGGCAGTCTGTGTGAGCGTCGGCGCCACGGAGAAGGCCGAGCCGTGGTGGGCCGAGAACCGGCTGGCAAAATCGGCCGGTGTGAAGTGACGGCGGGTCA
>JBIKNV010000148.1:0-6669 GCA_044358475.1 Pirellulales bacterium
GGCCTGCCAGAGAGCGAGATTTCGGCGACCCGGCCAAACGTGGTCGGACAGCCATCGTGACCGAACAGCCTACACAGGCCTTGCCCCGGGGTGACCTCGAGCAGGCCGACGTCATGCACATCCCGCAGCAGACCGGCCTCGATCAGCAGGCGGCCGAGCGGCACCTCGGCGGCGCGGATCGCCGCAGCTGTGGCGCCGTCGATTATCGAGAGATCGATCCGCACAATACCGTACTGCACCACCAGCCCATCGCCGCGGGCGAGCAGAATCTCACGGGCGTACCCACGGCCATCGACTGAGCCCTCGGCCACCTGTACGACACGCAGCGAGACCGGTCCGCCATGGTGCCGCTCCATCGCCTCGGTCATATGACTCGTGTGGTCGAGCAGTGTGCGGTAGGGCTGGGGAACAACCGGAGCCTCGACGGCCCGCACCCCGGCAAACCCTTCCTTCGCGGGATGAAACAGGCAAAGCAAGTCGATTGCCCGGCTGACGGCGGGATGACTGCCTACCACCATCAGCCCACCATGCTCAACGCCGCCTGCTCAGGCACCGCAAGGTCGAGCAGAAATTCGAGCACCTCGCGAAGCCGTGAATGACGACAGGTGGCTGCGGCTGCAGCCGCACGGCCCCGCTGCTCATCGACGATCGCCACAGCCCGATGAAATACGTCGGCCGACGAGAACAGGGCGCGAGCCGTGGCGATCGCCGCGGCAATCGTCTCGGCAGAAGCGTCCGACGCTCCGGCCTGGGCGGCCGCGTCCCGAAGACGCTGGGCGTCGGCTGCAGTGAGCCGCTCCATGGCGAGGGCCCACATCAACGTCGGGCGACCACCGAGCAGGTCGCCAGCGGCACGGCGATCGTTCTCGAGGTCGCCGCTCCAATCTTTGAGGTCGTTGAGGATCTGAAAGCCGGTGCCGACGTGCAGCGAATACCGGCGGATGGCACCGGCCTTCTCGGGCTCGACCCCCGCGAGCCGAATCCCCATCGCCACAGCCGCCTCGAAAGCAGGCGAAGTCTTGAGACCGTAAATCTCCAGGGACTCCGCCGGCGAGAGCCGCTTGTCGGTCGCATCCCGCCACCACAACTCCGCGCCTTGGCCTTTGGACAGCCGCAGGTGGGCATCGGCGAGAAGGCTGACGCCGTCCCGCTGAATCAGCGGATCGACGCCGGGCAGATTGGAGATGATGCGATAGCCGAGGCCGACCAGATAATCACCGACGTTGACCGCACAGGGCACACCCCGCTCGACATGCAGGGTGGGGCGGCCATACCGCATCTGGTCACCATCCTCGATGTCATCATGCACGAGCGACGCCTTGTGAAAGACCTCGATGGCCACGGCAGCCGCCTTGACCGAATCCCGTGAGGGAAGATTCTCTAACTTTCGTCCGTCGCTCGCCGCCTCCCGGTCGGCGGCGACCGCATCGAAGGCGGCCAGCGTGATGAACGGCCGCAAAAACTTTCCACCCCGGCCGAGAAACTCGCCGGCCAGACGTCCGGTGGCATGCAGCGGCTGAAGACTCGCGGCAGCCGCCACGGCCATGGGGTCGAGCGAATCGTCGATGCCCAGTCGGCCCACGAGGCCCTCGAGCGCCGCCGGCGCGAACATCTCGGCCGCCTCACGGAGCAACGGCAGATAGTCGCCCACCGGCGCTGCAGCACCGCCAGCGACACCGAGGAGGCCGAGGATCCATTCCGGGTCGATCGCCTGAGCCGCCGCTGCCGCGGCACACGAATCAAATCGGCCATCTCCCTCGTCGCAGACGGCCGCCTCGTCGAACGGCACGGCTGCCACGGGAAGAGCAAACGCCGGCAACCGGGAAAATGCCTTCTCGAGGTCACGAAGACGGGCCACCCCCAGGATGCCGTCGTACTGGCCAGCCAGGAGGCTCGCCATCGAGCCGACAGCCCGCGACGTTGACTCCACAACCCACCCACTGTCGCGGGCCGCCGACCACAGCGTCGTGATCGTGCACCGGGGCCCACAGACGTGAGGCACGCCATCCACCCGGGGGCCCGCGGCCAGCGGGCAGTCGGGGAGCAACAAGAGTCTCCGACCGGATGGACCGGAGGCGAGCCGCTCACGCCAGTATTCCGAGACGATCGTGACCATCGTCCATCCGACGTGCTCGGAGGCCACGGATGCCCGCGCGACGATTGCCTCTGCCTGCCGGCGCAGTCCAGCCGCCGACTTGACGTCAGCCGGGAGCGCACCGGTCCGCCACGAGGAGGCGAGATCGGAGGCCATTGCCCGGAGCCGCTCTCGTGTCACCTTGGAGGTCGGGCAGGAGAGTTCCTCCGCGGAGGCCGACGGGGACGGGGCTTTCGGCATGAGGGCTTTCATGGCTGCTAAGTAGAAAACCGGTCGTTCCGGCAAAGCCTAACGAAAATCGCTGCGAACGCCCTCAGCGGACCTCAAAAAACCGGGCCAGAAGCGAATCGACCCGAAGCAACCCCTCCCGCGTGAGGCGGGGCTGGCCCGTGGCCATGTCGACAAACCCTTCCTCCTCGAGCGTCTGCCACTGCGGTCCCCACGCGGCCAGCGGATCGACCCCAAACTTCTCCGCTAGGCGGCCGGTATCGAGCCAGCCACGTTTGAGGCACAGCACCATTTCACGAATCAGCAGCTCCCGGCGGGAGGGGGCAAGGCCGCGAACGATCGGCAGCCGGTCGCCCTCGACGGTCGCGAGGTAGTCGTCCCAATGCGTGGCGTTTTGATAGTGCAGCCCCGAGAGATGCCCAAAACTCGCCACGCCCAGCGCCACCAGGTCGCTCCCTTCCCACAGCATGTCGCGGTAGCGGAAGTGCACCCGCGTGGGATCACGGACGAGCGTATAAGCACTGGAGACGCTGTAGCCCCGTTCGATGGACCGCTCGAAGGCATGCTCGACCCATGCTCGCTTGGTGGGCCAATCGGCCACCGGCGTCTGGCCGCCCGACTCGCGGGCATCGTGGACGAACGTCGTATTGAGCGGCAACTCCATCTGATAGATCGTGATGCTGTCGGGTTCCAGCGCGAGCGTCTTCTCTACCGTGTGCTGCCATGATTCGTTCGTCTCCCCCACCATGCCCGCAATCAGGTCGACATTCGTGTTGGGGAAGTCGGCCCGCTTGATCCAATCCCAGGCTCGCAGGATCTCGGCCGAGAGATGTGCCCGCCCATTGACCTCGAGGATCGCGTCGTCGAAGTTCTCCACACCCAGCGAGATGCGCGTCATGCCGAGCTGCTTGAGGGCCTGCACCTTCGGCTCGGAAAGCGTGCCGGGCTCACATTCGAACGTCACCTCCTGGGCGTCGTCCCAGCCGAAGCTCCGATGGAGTCCGTCGACGAGTTTTTCCAGCTGCTTCACGCTCAAGAACGACGGCGTGCCGCCGCCGAAGTAGACGTATCGAAGCGCTCGTCCAGCCACGGCCCGCCGCGTCGCCGCCAGGGCGGCCTCATGGGCCAGGGCCTGGGAGTACCGCTCGACATCGGCGGCCGCGACGTCCGTGTAGACGCGGAAGTAGCAGAACTTGCACCGCTTGCGACAGAACGGGATGTGCAGATAGAGGCCGAGCGGTTCGGCAGTCGGCGGGGCGTCAAAGGCCGCCAGCACCGCGGGCACTGCGTCGGCCGTCCACCGCGAGAACGGCGGATAGTTGGCGACAAAATAACTGCCCGGCTCGGTCGTCTCGCTCATGCCGTCAGGCCGAGGTCATGCCCCGGGCCGCCAGAAGGTCGTCGAAATCCCTGAGATGATAGGCCACCTTCGCCTTGTCGAGCACCCGGCAGAGCCCTCGCAGCGCGATGCCCATGCCATCGGGGCCGCTCGTACCGCCGAATTGCCCGCCGCCACGAACATGCGGCTCGAGGTCGACAAACACGCCAGGAATGCCGCGGCGGCTCAACTTCTTGGTGAGCGTCGGCAGCATAGCCTTCAAATCACGAAGGATTCGCTCATGCCCCCCCGCGCCGAGATCGGCTGGCACGAAGTTGGCGAGGGCATCCTCCTCGACGTGCTTGCCCCGCACGGACCGGCTTACCGGGCGATAGTCCTTGATATGCACCCAGCCGAGCCCGGGCTTCATTGCCTCCCACTCCGCGTAGACCTCCTTCGAGGAAAAACCCTGCACGATGAGATTGGCGGCATCAAACACGAGCACCAGAGCCGGATGGTTCACCCGGCGGTAAATCTCGGCGAGCAACCGCCCCGTCTGCCCGACGAGGTTGGCCTCAACCTCGAGTCCAAACGTCAGATCGGAGCGGTGGCAGGCCTCGGCGATCCGGCCGATCTGGTCGACCGCCTGCTCCATGAAGTCCTCCGGATTCTCGCCCCGCGGGTGATAGAAGGAGAACCCGCGGATCAGCTTCGTTTCGAACGCATGGGCCAGCTCACAGGCACGAGCCACATCCTTGGCGAGATACTGCTTGAAGGGCACGTAGGCGTTTTTCGTGCCATCGGTCTTGTCGACGAGTTTCACCTTGCCGATCGGCGAGGCAATCGACGCGACGTTCAGGCCGTAGCGATCCTCGAGGTGACGAATTTTCTGGATCTCGCCGAGCGTGAGCTTCATCACGTTCTTCACGCCCTTGCCGACGTCGATGTGGCGGATGCTGTAGTACTCCAGGCCGATCGCCGCCAGCGCCGCAAACTGCTCGACGGCGGAGAGGTCGAAGGCCGCCTCATCGGCGAGGGCGGAAAGCAGGACACGCGATGCCTGGGCCATGGAACAGTTCTCCGGGGGCAAATGATCGGGGACGAAGGCGATGCCGGCGACGTCTCAGGTGGCCGGCGGCAGGTGCTGCCCTGACGGGTGCGACACGACGATCCGCGACGAGATCCCGCCACGGGGCGTGAACTGTGCCACAAGCGTCATCTGTCGTGGCTGGAGGAGGGCGACCAAATCATTGAGGATGCGATTGGTGACGTTCTCGTAGAAGATGCCTTCGTTGCGAAACGCCTGGAGATACAATTTGAGGCTCTTGAGTTCCACGCACGTCCCCTCCGGAATGTAGCGGAAGGTGAGCGTGCCGAAATCGGGCTGCCCCGTCTTGGGGCAGACCGACGTGAATTCCGGACAGACGATTTCGATCGTGTAGTCGCGGCCGGGAAACTGGTTGGCGAAGGTTTCGAGCGTGTCGCGCGATGGAGCGGAGTGTGTCATGACGAGAAGTGTGCCATGAATCGCCTCGGATCGAAAGCGGCAGCCGTGGTGCTGCTCTCCGGCGGGCTTGATTCGGCCACCGCCGCTGCCTGGGCACGGCGGGAGGGCTATTCACTCGCGGCTCTCTCGCTCGACTACGGGCAGCGGCATCGCGTGGAACTCGATTGCGCCCGCCGCATCGCGGCGAGCCTCGAAATCACGGACCATGTCGTCCTGCCGATTGATCTGTCCGTGTTCGGCGGCAGCGCCCTCACCGACACTGGGATCGCCGTGCCCAAGGGACGATCGACCGACGCCATGGCCACCGGCATCCCGGCGACATACGTGCCGGCTCGCAATACGATCTTTTTGTCGCTCGCCCTCGCGATGGCCGAAACTCGGGAGGCTGAAGCGATCGTGCTGGGGATCAACGCCATCGACTACAGCGGCTACCCAGACTGCCGGCCGGAGTATCTCGACGCCTTTCGAGCGGTCGCAACACTCGCCACGAAGGCAGGTGTGGAGGGCCGGCCGCTCGAGATTCTCGCTCCGCTGGTATCGCTGACGAAGGCGGAGATCATCCGCCTCGGTTTGGCACTGGGCGTGGACTACGGTTTCACCTCCAGTTGCTACGATCCCACCCCCGAGGGTCGCCCCTGCGGGCAGTGCGACTCGTGCCGTCTCCGGGCGGCCGGCTTCGCCGCCGCGGGTGCGGTCGATCCCCGACTCACCCCCGGCTGACAAAGCTCCGCATGCAGATCGCCGAGATCTACCAGTCACTGCAGGGAGAAGGACTCCTCGCCGGTACGCCCAGCGTGTTCGTGCGCACCAGCGGCTGCAACCTTCGCTGCCGGTGGTGCGACACGCCCTTCACGTCGTGGGAGCCGACCGGCGACTCCATGGGTGTGGACGACATCGTCGCCGCCGTGGAATGCCTCGGTCGGCGACACGTTGTCGTCACCGGCGGCGAGCCACTCCTCTTCGACGAGACGCTCAGCCTGTGCCGCGAACTGCGGCGGCGGGAGCACCACGTCACGATCGAAACCGCCGGCACGGTGCTCGCCGAACCCCCCGGCATCACGCCGATCGCTGACCTCATGTCGATCAGCCCGAAGCTCGCCTCATCCGGCCCTCCGGCCGACACGCCAGCCGGCTGGGCCGCCCGGCATGCATCAGCCCGCCGTCGTGATGACGTGCTCGAGGCGCTGATGAGCGGCGGGCCGTGGCAGTTGAAATTCGTGATCGACTCTCCGGAAGACCTCGACGAGGCGGAAGGGTGGATCTCGAGTCTCGGCGTGCGGGTGACCGACGGAGCCGTGTTCATGATGCCGCAGGGGGTCACCGCCGACGACCTGTCCCGCACCACCGCGTGGCTCTCCGCCGCCTGCGAAAGCCGCGGTTACCGCCTCGCCCGCCGACACCACATCGACTGGTTCGGGCACCGGCGCGCCACATGAAATCGGACCTACTTGGCGTGGCCACGCGGGCCGAAGACGAGGACGGTGGCGGCGCCGACGGCCACAATGAGCATGCCGGCGAGAA
>JBIKNV010000149.1:0-6629 GCA_044358475.1 Pirellulales bacterium
GCGCGATGACGATGAACAGCTCGGGAAGCATTCTCGGCAACTATCGATGGGTGGTGCCGTCGCGGCGGATGACCGCCAGGTTGTCGCGGTGGATGACCTCGTCATAGGGGCAGTAACCGAGCACGGTGGCGATGCGGTCGGTTTTCAAACCACGGATGCGTACCAGTTCGTCCGATGAATAGTTGACAAGCCCGCGGGCGAACACGCGGCCCTCGGCGTCGGCAAGCGCCACCAGGTCTCCGGTCGTGAAGGTGCCGGCGATGTCACGGACGCCGGCGGCCAGAAGGCTGCGGCCGGTGTCGACCACGGCGTCACGGGCACCGGGGTCGACCGTGACCGTACCACGCACGTCGGCTGACCAGCCGAGCCAGCGCTTCCAGGCCGGCATCGCGGCAGCCCGGCCCGGAAAGAGTGTGCCCACCGTTTCGCCATTGACGATGCGCGGCAGCACATCGTCGTCGCGGCCGGAGGCGATGATGCAGTGGCCGCCAGCCTCGGTGACGATTCTCGCGGCGGCGATCTTGCTGGTCATGCCCCCCTTGGAAAGGCCACCAAGACGGTCGCGGGCCAACGCCTCGACATCACCGTCGATGCGCGGCACGGTCGCCAATGGTCTGGCGCCAGGCTCATCCGGATGGCGGTCATAGAGCCCGCTGACGTCGGAGAGGAGCACCAACAGCGGCGCCCCAAGAAGCGTCGCCACGAGGGCCGCCAGTCGGTCATTGTCGCCGAAACTCGTCCGCAGTTCCTCGACACTGACGGTGTCGTTTTCGTTGATGATTGGAATCGCTCCGTAGTCGAGCAGGGCCCGCAACGTGTTGCGAATGTTGAGGTAGCGGGCCCGATCCTTGAAGTCGTCTGCCACCAGGAGCACTTGTGCCATGTGTCGGCCTTGGGCGCGGAGGGCCCGCTCATAGGCCTCGACCAAACAGCTCTGGCCGATGGCGGCAACAGCCTGCAGATGCGCCAACTCCGCGGGCCGCCGCGTGAGCCCCATGCGTCCCATACCGGCTCCAACAGCACCGGAACTGACGAGCACCACCTGCTTGCCCGCAGTGAGGAGCGTGTTGAATTGCCGGCCCAGCGATTCGATCCGGTCGGTGTCGAGGAGGCCGTCCTCACGGGTGAGCACCCTGGTTCCCACCTTGACGACAATGAATTCGGCGGCGACGGCAAGGGCCTCCCTGGGCAGATCGGGCTGGGGTTCGGTCATGATTCCCCGCATCGTACCCTGCCTTCCGGCGAGTGGGCCACAGGGTGTCGTCGCCGACGGGCGGCAGGGAGTCTGTCTGGCCCGTGCGCCGGGGGTGTGCGTTGAGGTTTCCAGGTCGCAGGGCGTATAGTGCATCCGCCGGCCGATCATCTTTTTTCTCGTCGGGGCCTGCGGGCACGTTCGGTGAGCGACCTCCATCACGAATGCGGTTTGGCGGCCGTCTATCACCTCGCCGGTGGCGAACCGAGCCCACTCTGCCCATCCCAAGGGCCTGAGGAAGTATCGCGGCTCGTACCGCGGATGCTGCTCGACATCCAAAACCGGGGCCAGCTTTCTGCCGGCATGACGGTCTGGAACCCCGACCGCAGCCACCTCCTGGCGACGCTCAAGGATGTCGGCAGCGTGAGCGAGGTTTTCCGCATGAGCCATCGCGGCAAGTACGAGAGCCTCATGGAGCAGCATGCCGGCCGGGCGGCGATCGGCCACGTGCGCTATGCGACCTGCGGTGCGGAGGACCGCGGCTACGCCCAGCCGCTGGAACGGCCGCACATCCAAAAGCGAAAGTGGTTTGCCTTCGGGTTCAACGGCCAACTGGCCAACTATCCGGAGCTGCGGGCCGAAATTCTGGCCGACGATGACAACCATCTGGCCCGGGACAACGATACCGAAGTCATCATGCATGCGATCGGCCGCGAACTCTCCGGTGACGCCGATCCCGATCCGATCGACATGCTCGCCGCCATCTCGCGAAGATTCGACGGGGCCTGGAACCTTGCCATCCTCGACGCCTGCGGGAGGATGATCGTGGCCCGCGACCCACTGGGCATCCGGCCCATGGAGTACGCCCACGTTGGCTCGCTCGTCGCCGCGGCGAGCGAGAGCGTGGCCCTGCTCAATCTCGGTTTTCCGACGGAATCCATCCGCACGCTCGAGCCGGGCACGGCCCTCATTATCGATGGCCGCCACGTGCGGATCGAACGCTTTGCCGAAAGTCCCCGACGAGCCCACTGCTTCTTCGAGTGGATCTACTTTGCCAACGTGGCCAGCACGATGGACGACCGGAGCGTGTACCTCACCCGCAAGCGACTCGGGGAAGAACTGGCTCGACTCGAGACGATTTCGATCGACGCCGATACGGTGGTCGTTCCAGTGCCCGACACCAGCAAGGCGGCTGCCGACGCGATGGCCTATCGGCTTTCCATTCCATCGGTGGAGGGCCTCATCCGAAACCGCTATTCCGGACGGACGTTCATCGACGGTGCCTCCAGCCGTCGGCAAAAGGCGGAATCGAAATACACGCCGCTTCGCGAGGTGCTGGAGGGCAAGCGGGTGATCCTCGTGGAAGACTCGATCGTGCGGTCGACCACGATGAAGGTGCTCCTTGGGCGGATGCGATCGCTGGGGCTGGCCCGGGAGATTCACGTGCGGATCGCCTGCCCGCCGATCATCGCTCCGTGTTTCTATGGCATCGACATGTCGACGATCGACGAACTCTTCGCTCCGGCCTTTCTCGACGAGGGGCGGCTCACCGAAGAGGCACAGGCCGCGATGGCCGCCCGCCTCGGAGCTGATTCGCTCCGGTATCTGCCCGTCGAATCGGTCGCCCGGTCCATAGGGTTTCAGAGCAGTGAGCTCTGCCAGGCCTGCATCACCGGGCAGTATCCGACGCCGGCCGGCGAGCGACTGTACGACATCGCCCTCAGTCAGGTGGCCCGCGGCGAGTCAGGCCGCACCTATGAGGCCGTCAAGTAGTCACGGCAGCGAGTGCAGCACGGCTCGCCAGACGGGCTGGTCGGCCAAGCGGGTGCGACGCTCGAAGTGGGTTCGATAGTCGAGGTCGTGCTCGGCTGGCAGGGCTGGCTCCTCCTCGGGCTCGCTGAAGCAGCCGATCCGGCGGGCCGTCTCCATGGCTTCGGTGAAATATTCCTCGACATCGGTCCACACGTGGAGCCGGCCGCCAGGCACGAGCACCCGGCCCGCATGCTGGAGGAAGAGCTCGCTCAGCACCCGCCGCTTGCGATGCCGGGCTTTCCACCATGGGTCGGGAAAGTAGACATGGATCGCCGCGAGCGACGCGTCCGGCAGCATCGATCGGACGAGCCGCTGCGCATCGCCGTGAATGATCCGCGCGTTGGTCGCCCCAGCCACGGCCAGCCGACCGGCGCACATCCGGGCGTAGCCGGCGGCGATCTCGATGCCGAGAAAGTTGGTGCCGGGACGGGCCGCGGAAGCCGACCGCAAAAAAAGCCCCTTGCCGCTGCCCACCTCCAGTTCCACCGGCTGGTTGGACGGAAAAACAGAGCAGGGATCGAGTGACTCCGGCAGGTTGCCGAGAATGAGCAGATGCGTCGAGAGATCGACGGAGGGGGCTGGTTTTTTTGGCGCGCGCCGCGGCATCCTGCCCTACTTTGCCGCGGCGGTTTCGCGGAGGTAGTCGACCGGCAAGGGTACTCCCTTGATCACGCCATCCACGACGATGTTGTCCCGAACAATGCCCTGGAAGCGGCAGATGATCATTGCCTTGGGTCGCACACGGACCCGCTCCACGGCGATCACCAGCCGATCGCCGGGAACCACCGGCTCACGGAACCGGACATCCTCCATGCCGCCGAAACCGATCACGCTCGCCTGGAGCAGGTTGTGCTTTTGCGTGTAGTAACTCGACAACTGCGCCGCCGCTTCGCACATCATCACCCCTGGCATGACGGGCATTACGGGGAAGTGGCCGCGGACCCAAAACTCATCCGGCGTGACATCCTTATAGCCGACACAGAGGCCCCGCGAATGATCCTCGTGAACAATCGCCGTGAGTTGCTCCATCTCGAAACGCTGCTTGTTCCAGCGCCGGATCTCGTCGATGTCGGCGATGACGTTCGAGAGATCGTATTCGCTGGGATGGACGATGTAGTCGCGGGGGGCCACGGCAAACGCTCCGTCGGGCTGGCGGCGGGTCGAACGAAACGGCTCAGGTCTTGATGTGCTTCCGCTTGGCCTTGCGGGCCTTACTGTTGGCAGGACGGGCGCCGTGATTGGCTTTCTTGAGGCCGCGATGGGGCTTGGCCATGGAACACTCCGGGAGGCATGGAAGGGAACGGTGGGTCAATGACCCGTCGCCACGGTTGTACCATGCTGACGGATTGGCTTCCATTGCCATCGCGGACCGGTGGGCGGCTCACCGGCGGCCAGGCATTCCAGAGGCAGCGGCAGAGCGTTCGGCGGCAATGGCGTCGCGGAGGCTCGATCGCAGAATCTCGACGAAGCTCGCCACGAGAAAGCCGAACAGGCCGCCGATGACGGCTGACGATATCCCTCCCAAAATGGCTCCGGCCAGAGAACTTCGGGTCACCATCGCAAGCATCAGCGTGCCCGTCACGCCGCCGACGGCTGCCCCGATGCCGGCTGAGACGGGCACGAGGCGGCCGAGTGTTTCGTGCCGTTCCAGTCGCGTGGGGGCCGGCTTCGGCAGCAAGGGCGACGCAGGGCGAGATTCTGCAGGCCGCGTCGCCCGATCCCGATCGGCTGCCTCCTGCATCCGGGTCCCGATGGCATTGCCTGCCACATGCATGGCGATGCTCGCCACGACAACGACCGCCGCCATCCACCCAGCCAGCCCGAGCCAGCCGATCGCCGCACAGACCACAGCGACCACGACCGTCAGCCAAGAGTAGGTCACCAATCGCATGCACAGCCTCCGATCAGCATTGTAGCCGCCGGTCAGAATGCGTCTTGGACGGCCTTTTCGGTGTAAATCGGGAGAAGCCGGTAATAGACCTCGAGTGTGAGCACGGCAAGAGCCGTGTGGGCCAGGCGGCCTCCGGGGGCCGTGTCGGGATCGTTGAAGAACCAGCTGCCCGATTCGTGGCCGATCGTGGCCTGTCGCGCCACGAGTTGCTCACGATGCTGGCGATTCCAGCGGGGCCAGGCCGCGTGGTTCATCTGCAGCAACGCCTGGGACAGGTAAAAATTCTGGTAGATCGCATCCGGATTGGGGGTGGTTTTCGCGAGCACCGTCACGCCGCGGACAAGCGGCTCCTGCGCGGGTCCCCAACCGGTGTACATACGACAGAGCAGTCCGATGGCCGACGTGCAGGGCTTGGCCTGAGGGGTGCGGTAGCCATAGGCCGCGCCGTTGTTGGCCTGCACGCGGTCGAGGAACCGTCGCACACCCTCGATCGCGGGCGACGGGGTCTCAAGGCCGGCGATCGAAGCACTTTTGAGGGCTGCCACCTGCCAGGCCGTCACGGTCGTGTCGCCTGACTGCCCCGGAAGGTACCGCCAGCCGCCGCTGTGTTGGTCTTGAGCTGTCTGAATGAACCGAATCGCGTCGCGAAGATAGGGCAGGAGCATCTCGTCGCCCGCCAGGCCATAGGCCTCGGCGAGGGCGAGCGTCGTGACGCCATGGCCATACATCGTGCCTTCGCAGAAGTCGCCGCCACGCGGCGTCGGCTGCATGCGGCTGATGAGATAATAGATCGCGCGGGATACCGTCTGCTGATAGGGGCCATCGACATGCGTGTTGCCTGCGCCCAGAAACGGCAACAGCGCGATGGCGGTGCTCGCGGTGGAACTCTTGAGCGAGCCTGGGTGACGGCAGGCCCCCTGGCAGCGGCAGCCGGAAAGGTCGAATTGCCACGAACCATCGACCGCCTGGTGCTCGGCCAGCCAGGCCAGCCCCCGCTCCACGGCCTGCTCGCTGGCCGCCGATCCGCCGTGGGCTTTCACCGCCGCGGCCCGTGCCTCACCGCGACGCGCCACGAATCCCGCAGCGGTCTTTCCCGCGGGCGTCGGCGCCGCCCCCGCGGCTGGTTTTTCGGCAGGCTGCCTCTCGGTGGCCGGCGACACGGCAGGGAGCGATGCCACATGAAACTGCGGCCGCGTGGCTGCTACGGTGGTCGGTAGCGTTGCCGCGGCGACGGCCGGAGGCACGATCGCGACTATCGGCTGTGGATCTGCCTCAGGGGGGGCGACGGCAATCTGCGGCGGTGGAGGTGACGCCACATCGGCGACATCCGCTCGGGCTTCCTCGGCGGCGTCGGCCGGAGCGATTTCCACCGCGCGATCCATGTGCAGGGCAGCATCGTCGACGCCGCGGAGATGGTCATCGCCGAAGGCCAGCAGCAACGGCGGGGGCCGCGGCGGAGATTGCTGCTGGCTCGCCAGCACGGCCAACACAATCGCGATCACCACGTGAGCCAAAAGGCTGGCGTAGCCGGACCGCACGACCGGATGGCCGACGACGCGGTCAATCAGCGGTGGGGGGGGCGCGATCGGCATAGGGAGTCCGGATAAACGGATTGCACCGGTGAGAGGAGCGAAACCGCGTCTGCCGATTCTGCCGACAGAATGCACTCGGCCAGCGACTTCCTCCCCACCACGGTACTCAGATCGACCGTCTTCTGCACGGCCGTGCAGAGAG
>JBIKNV010000150.1:0-6583 GCA_044358475.1 Pirellulales bacterium
GTCGGCGCAGACAAGACTGGGTTCACCGCCTTGGCTGGCCTGGCCAGGAAGGCGCCGCGGATCGATGTCGTGTTGCGATGTGATCTTGCGGCCAGCACAAACGACACCGCCAAGGCGATCCACACCAGCAGCCGGGACGGAACGGGCCTGGCTCGGTTGTGGGAGGCGATCTTCGCGAGCGTTGCGCAGGTGGCGAGCGGTGAGTCACCGGCCACGCTCCGGATGCGGGTGGGCGTGACGGACGCCCAACGGGCGATCGCTGCTGCTCGGGCTGCCATCGTCGCGGCGCGAGATGAGGCGGGCATGGCCGACGAGGCGGTGGTGGCAGGGCTTCTGCATCAGGGAATCGATGCCCTCGGCGACGTGACCGGCACCGTGATCGGCACCGACTTGCTCGACCGGATCTTTTCCCGCCACTGCGTGGGCAAGTAAATTGAGAAAAAACCATGCCGGATTCATTGACAGATGCCGTGGCGATGCTTGTGGCCGGTGCAGCACGGCACGCGGCTACGGATCCGGCAACGCGGGCGCGGCTCGCGCTGGCCGCAGCCCGGAGCGTGGTCGCCGCAGCACCCGCCTGGGCCGAGGCAGCGGTCACGGTCAAGCGGGCGCACGGCCGAGTCCATGAGGCCGCCGCCGGCGCGGAAGAACTGGCGACGGGCCCGCTCGTGACGCTGCGGCTACTCCTGCTCACCGCGCGAGCGCTCGAGGAGATCGCCGCCACGGGCCGGCCTCGGCTCACCAGACCGCCGCGGATCGCCCATCGGTCAAGCGGCAGCGACCTCTCGAGTCTCATCGAAGTCGATCTGCTTCCCGCCCGCGGCATGCTCGACGCCGCCATCTTCCCGGGGCATCGGGCGACCGTTCGCTGCGGTAACCCAGGGAGGATCGACACGTTTCTCGAGACGTGGCAGGAGGAGTGTGCCACGCGGCCGCGGGCAGGCGGTGTGGCCGTGGTGCTCGGCGCTGGCAACGTGACGGGGCTCGCCGTGGCCGATGCGATCTGCCAGATCTTCGAGCACGGGCGGGCGGCGGTGGTGAAGCTCCATCCCGCTCACGAGCCGCTGGCCACCGTCTTGCGAGAGGCGGTCGCGCCCCTGGTCGACGCGGGGCTGGTGGCGTTCGTCGTCGGCGGGGCCGACATCGCCCGCGAGGCGGTCGCTGCCGACGCGGTCTCGCACGTGCATCTCACGGGCGGTGCAGCCGCCTTCGCCGCGGTGGCCGCCAGCACGACGAAGCCGATCACCTGCGAACTGGGGAATGTGACACCGTGGTTCGTCGTGCCCGGCCGCTACACGCCGGCCCAGTTGCGGTTTCAGGCCGACACGATTGCCGCCTCGATCGCCAACAATACGTCGTTCAACTGCATCGCTACGAAGCTCGTCGTCACCTGCCGAAGCTGGGATCAACGCGATGAATTCGTCGGTCTCATCCGACGGCGGCTCGAAGGTCTCCCGCCGCGGCCGGCCTGGTACCCGGGGTCAGCCTCGCTCTGGGAAGAAATCTCCGGTCGTGCTGCACCCGACGACGGCTCGCTCCCTTGGGTCTTTCGGGACGGCCTCCACCGCGATGCCGACGAGGCCTGGATCACAAGGGAATGGTTCGTGCCCGTGGCAGGAGAACTGCCGCTCGAGGCCGCCGATGTGGAAGCCTACTGTGCGCGCGTCGCGGCGCTGGCCCGCAGCCTGCCCGGGTCACTGGCCGCCAGCGTGACGGTGCCTGAGTATCTCTCCACCCGCGACGCCGCCCGTGCCGATCTCCTGCTCGAACATCTGCCGTTTGGTGTCGTCGCTCGCAACTGCTGGTCGGCCCTGGCGTATTCGATGGCCAGCATTCCCTGGGGCGGCTATCCCGGCGGCACCCGCAGCGATCCGAAAAGCGGCATCGGCTTCGTGCATGACCCGCTGCTCCTGCCGCTCGTGCACAACTCGATCATCCGCGGCCCGCTTGCCGCGCGGCTCGCACCGCCGTGGTTTCCGTGGCACTCGCGTGGTGGGGTGCTTGCGCGGGGGCTGGTCGACATGTATGGGGCGTTTGCTCGTGGCGGCAGCGGCCTATGGCAACTCACCCGCATGCTGCCGGCGGTGCTCCGCGGGTGAATTGAGCGGACCCGCAAACATGCGCGTTGCGAGGGGGCTGCTCGTGCCACATCGCCGGACGCTCGCGGAGGGCATCGTGCCCTCCGCTCTCTCGGATGCAGACGGCGCTTCGCAATCCTTGCTTCGCTTGTCTGCATACGCCGGCTCCGTGGCACGAGCAGCCCCCTCGCTTCCTCAGGAACGGGGCGTTGCCCACGGACAGCTAGCGGCGCTTCGCGACGCGTTTGGCTGGGCGCTTGCCTTTGGTGGGCGGTGGTGCTGCGGCTGGTTCGGCGGGCTGCTCCTGGAATTTTTCCGCCTGGCCGGTGAGTTCGTAGAGAAACCGGCTGGGGCGACAGGGCTTCGTCTTTCCCCACTTCATGCGCGTGAGGCACAGTGAGAGCGAGAGCCGCTTGCGGGCACGGGTGACGCCGACGTAGCAGAGCCGCCGCTCCTCGTCGATCGCCTGCAGGCCGTCGTTGAGCGAACGGATGTGGGGCAGGATGCCCTCCTCCATGCCCACCATCCAGACGCAGTCGAATTCGAGCCCCTTGGCCGCATGGAGCGTCATGAGTCGGAGTTTGTTGCCCTTGCCCTTTTCCTTGTCGTTCTCGTGCCGCTCGGCCTCCGTGACTTCGAGGATCAGGTCGTCGAGAAATCCGCGAACCAGCCGGGCAAAGCCCTCGTCGTCGCGGCTGCCGCCGTGCGTCTTCTCGTAGTGGGCCAGCGCGTTGGCCACCTCTTCCACGCACTGCCAGCGGGCCTCGGCCTCGGCGAGGTCGTCCTCGTATTCCTTCTCGAGGTGACGCCGGTAGCCGGCCTGGTCGAGGAGCGTGCGGAGTGTTTCGGCGGCGCCGGCCACGGCAGCCCCGTGCCGGAGCGAGACCATTCGCTCGAGCATTCCGATGCCCGTGCTGGCGGCGGCGGTGAGCTGGCCGGCCCCGCGGGCGGCTTGTAGCTCGTGCCACAGGCTGTGGCCAGCGAGCGACGCGGCGGTACGGCATTTCTCGATCGTGTGCGCAGAGAGTCCGCGAGGAGGCACGTTGGCGATCCGCGACAGGGCGAGGTCGTCATCGGGCTCGACCAAGAGCCGGAGAAAGGCCATCACGTCCTTGACCTCGCGGCGGTCGAAAAACGATCGGCTGCCGATCAACTCGTAGGGAATGTCGCGCCGCCGCAGTTCCTGCTCGAAGACGCGGGTCTGCTCGCCGGTGCGGACGAGGATCGCCGTCTCGGCCGGGATCGTCGCCCCCTCACGGAGCAGACTCTCCACCTCGCCCACCACCCGCTGCGACTCGTCGACCTCGTCCTGGGCCTGCATGATCGTCGGTGGCACACCCGACGGAGCCTTGGAGACGAGCGTCTTGCCGTGCCGCCGCGCGTTGTGCGCGATGAGTGTGTTGGCCGCCTTGATGATCTCCGGCGTGGAACGGTAGTTCTCCTCGAGTCTCACCACGGTGGCGCCGGGCCAGCGGTGGGCGAAGTCGAGGATGTGGGCGATCTGAGCACCCCGCCAGGCATAGATCGACTGGTCATCGTCGCCCACCACGCACAGGCTGCGGTGGTCGCGGGCCAGTGCCGCCAGGATCCGTTCCTGGATGCCGCTGGTGTCTTGATACTCGTCGACGAGGAGGTGGTCGAACCGGGAAGCCTCCTGGCAGCGGGCGTCGTCATGCGTCGTGAACAGTTCGTCCACCACCAAGAGCAGGTCGTCGAAGTCGACGGCGCCGGTGGCCCGCAGGGCCTGCTGGTAGCGGCGGTAGCCGGCGGCAGCGAGTTCCCATGACTCGGTGGCGTCACTCGAGAGGTTGGCAAATGCATCATCCGGGCGGATGCCGACGCTCTTCCAACGGCTGACGCGGTCGAGCAGGTCGGCGGGCCGGAGCGTGGCCTCCGGCACCTTGAGTTCCTTGAGCACCTTGCGGGCCGTGCCCTCCTGATCGCCGCGATCGATGATCGTGAACCGTTCCGGGTAGCCCAGCCGGGCGGCATGCCGCCGCAGGATGCGGACACACAGCGAATGGATCGTGGAGATCTCCGGCCGCGGCTGGTCCTGTTTTCGCTTGAGGAGCGTGTTGGCCCTGCCGAGCATCTCGCGGGCCGCCTTGTTGGTGAACGTGACGGCGAGGATCCGCGAGGGGCAGCTGCCCCGACGAACCAGATGGGCGATCCGGGCGATGACGACGCGGGTCTTGCCCGTGCCCGCCCCGGCCAGCACGAGCAGGGGCCCGACCGGGGCGGTGACAGCCTGCATCTGAGCGGCGTTGAGCTTCGGAGCAGCGTCCATGCGTGCGGTGGTCGGGCGAAAAGTTCTTTGTCGTGGTGTCAGGCTGCGGGGGGGCGGGAGAACTGAAATGTAGCACACGGCACAACCGCCTTGACGGGCCGTGCGGTGAACGTTTCTATTCCCGTCTTCAACGCCCCGAGGAGAGACGCCGCTGATGGATCCCAAGATCGATACCGACAACGCGCTCGCCGAAAAGACGTTCGAGTTCATCGATCGGGTGCGTCCGCATGCCAACGCCATCGTGATGGCGGTCGGTGGCGCCGCGCTCGCCATGCTCGCTTGGCTGCTGGTTTCCAACCAGACGACTGCCGGTCGAGCCCAGAGTTGGGATGCCTTTCTCGATGCGGTGGCCAGCGACAGCCAGCCGATGCTCGTTGACTCGTTGGGTGATGTGATCCGCCGCCACCCCGGCACGTCGGCGGCACAGTGGTCGGAGGTCGTACTGGCTGACTTTGCCGTGAGTGAGGGAACAGACCTGCTCTTCTCCAACAAGGAGCAGGGGCGGCAGCGGCTGCAGTCGGCCGTCGACGCCTACTCGGCGGTCCTGGCCGCTCGGCCGCGGGGCCTGCTGGCGACGCGGGCCACGTTCGGCCTCGCCAAAGCCCGTGAGAGCCTGGGGCAACTCGACGATGCCCAGCGTGGCTACGAGGCCGTGGCCACCGAGCAGTCGTCCGGCGGATTCGCCCATCTGGCGACACAACGCGTGGCAGCCCTGAATCGGCCTGCGACGAAGGAATGGTACGATTGGTTCGCGGCCCAGACGTTCACACCGCCCCCGCCGGCCGCCGCGGGGGCAGGAGCCGCTTCCGGTGACGATCAACCAGCCTCCCCACCCGCCACTCCCGCCGCTTCCCCCGCTGAATGACGAGTCGGGTGACCTGCCGCCCGCGGTTTCGTGGGCAGCCGGCGATGAGGCGTCGTTTGTTGTCGAGCCGGGAGACGCCGGCACGCGGCTGGATGTCTTCCTCGCCGCACGGTTTCCCGACAGGAGCCGCTCGTTCCTGGCACGGGCAATCGACAAGGGGGCAGTTCGCGTGGATGGCGTGCAAGCCCGCGGTTCGCTGAAGGTGAAGGCCGGGTCGCTCGTCTGTTTCACGGTGCCTGCGCCGCCACGGGCCGGCCCGGCTGCCGAGGAGATCCCGCTCAATTTTTTGCATCTCGACGAGTGGATGGCAGCCGTCAACAAGCCGCCGGGCATGGTCGTCCACCCTGCGAAGGGCAACTGGAAGGGCACGCTGGCTGGGGCGCTGAAGTGGCACTTGGAGCAGCAGTCCGCAGCGGGCGCGGTCGGTCTCTCCACGGCCGGCGGCCCGACCCGACCAGGGATCGTTCACCGACTCGACCGTGACACCAGTGGAGTGATCGTGGTGGCCCGCACGGAGGAGGCCCATCACGCCCTCGCCAAGCAGTTCGAACGACGAACCACGGCCAAGACCTATCTGGCCATCACGCACGGCTGCCCGCAGTTCGACCGCGATGAGATCGACCTGCCGATCGGCATCCATCCCTACCAGCGGGAGAAGATGGCGGTGCGACGCGATCATTCGACCAGCCGCGAGGCCGTGACACGCTACGAGGTGGTGGAGCGGTTTCGGGGGGCGGCGCTCGTGAGGGTGACTCCGCAGACCGGCCGGACCCACCAGATCCGCGTGCATCTGGCGGCGATCGGCTGTCCGGTGCTCTGCGACAGCCTCTATTCCGGCCGCGCCATGATCGAGCCGTCCTTCTTCGGGTTGCCGGCAACGGATCCGCGTGCCGATGGTCCGCTCATCACGCGGCAGGCTCTGCATGCGGCGCGTCTGGAGATCACGCATCCCGCCACGCAGGAGCGGCTCGCGCTGGAGGCGCCTCTGCCGGCCGACATGGAACGGGTGCTCACGGCGCTGCGGCCGAGATGAGCGTGCCCGGTTCGCCATCGGTCTTCCGGACCAGCGGAAACTCGAGGACGAACGTGCTGCCGTGGCCCGGCGAACTGGTGGCCACGATGTCGCCACCGTGCTCCCGGAGGATCTTGCGGCTCACCGTCAGGCCGAGGCCGGTGCCCTTGGCCCCCTTCGTCGACACGAAGAGGTTGAAGATGTCGGCGAGCGTTTCAGCGTCCATGCCGGCGCCGTTGTCGGTGACGGTGATTCGGACGCGGCCAGCCGCGGTGTCACATTCCGCCGCGATGTCGACCCGAGGTGCATGATGCCCCTCCACCGCGTCGAGCGCGTTGGAA
>JBIKNV010000151.1:0-6576 GCA_044358475.1 Pirellulales bacterium
GCCTGGCCGTCGCTCTTCACGAGTTCCGCAAGCGACGCGAGATCGACCGGCTCGCCGAGATGGGCCGATGTGAGCAGCGTGGCATGCAGTTCGGTTCGCAGCAGATATTCGTCGAGCGCGGCATCATCGGCCTGCAGCAGTTGGGCCAGTGCGGTGAGCGTGTCATCGGCGGCCGTGCCGTGGCAGGCCGCGGCGACGGCGTCGTCAAACTCCGGCGAGGGAAACTTCATCGGGCTCCCTCCAGCCGTTCGGCCCGTTCGATGCATTCCTGCAACGCATGGCGAATTCGTTGCAGCGCCTTGTAGACCGCGTCGACTGTGCGGCCCGCCTCGGTCGCCACGCGATCGACCGTCAGCCGCCGGAAGTAATAGCCCTCGATGATCGTGCGCTGACCGGCAGCGAGCTTTTCAAGGCAGGCCTCAAGGTGCCGCATCCGCTCCTGGAGCGCTGGTTGTAGTTGGTCGTGGCGATCGGCGATTCGCTCGGCCAGCCCGTCCGATAACAGGTTTCGCCAGCGGCGCTTCCGCTCCAGCCACTGCTTGGCCACGTTGAGCGCAAACCGGCAGGCCAGCGGCGTGAATGGGAGCGTGAGGTCAAATTGGTCAAATTTTCGCCAGAGTTCCACGGCTGTCTGCTGCATGATTTCGTCGGCATCTTCGCGGGCTGGCACGATGGCGCAGACATACCGATACACCTCCCGTTCGCTGGCCAGAAACAACGATAAAAAACGCTCCTGGGAGCGATCTGGCGGCAGGCGATCAGGTTTGCGGGGCGTGTTTGACATGCGGGATTCTTACTTCTCCCCCCGCCGCAGGTAGGCGTTTGGACATTGCGATTCACCGTGTTTTGACCAAGTCTGGATCATTTTCGTAATGGCAGACAATCAATTTTGGCATAATGTCCAAAGAACGGGGCTTCGGCCGGGGGAACCTGCAGGTGAAGTCGAATCATCGGGCGGTCGCCCTTTCCTGGAGCAGCAGTCATGCACGATTTTCGTCGCGGGTGTGCCGGTTTTCGCCAACTCCCCCGTCGGGCTGCCATGCAAGTTGGCAGCCTCGGAGCTCTCGGCCTGTCGCTTGGCGACTTTTTTCGAGCACGGTCCGCCCACGGCGAGGCGGCGTCTTCGACAGCGGCCTACTCGGCCCAGGCCGCGAAAGGCAAACTCCCCGAGCGGATCAAGAGCGTGATCCAGCTGAATCTTGGCGGTGGCTTCCCGCAGCACGAGTCGTTTGACCCCAAGCCCGAGGCGCCGGTCGAGTACCGCGGCGCGTTCGGCGTGGTGAAGACGAAGACCGGTGAGATTTTCAGCGACAACTTCCCCAAGTCGGCCGAGATCGCCGACAAACTGACGGTCGTCCGCACGATGGTGGGCAAGATTCCCGACCACGTCCTGGCGACCTACCATCTCTCCACCGGCTACATCCCCACGGCCGTCATCGATTACCCGTCGATGGGGGCGATCATCTCGCACGAACTCGGCCCGCGCGGGCTTCTCCCGCCCTCTATCGCCATTCCGGTGAAGGGTGCTTATGCGGGTGGCACCGGATTTCTGTCGAGCAGCTACGGCGCCTTCGAGACGGGGGAAGACCCTGCCAAGGGAAAGAATTTCAAGGTCCGCGATTTCTCGCTGCCTGAGGGGCTCACCATGGATCGGTTCGACCGCCGGCAGCAAGCCCGCCGGCTGATCGAAAAGCGGATCAGGTCGCTCGAGGCCGATCCTGCCACGCTCGACACGATGGACGGCTTTTATTCAAAAGCCTACGAGCTGCTCACGTCCGCCGACGCCCAGAAGGCGTTTTCCTTCGAGGGGGAGACCGACGAGACGTTTGAGCTCTACGGCAGCCAGGTGACCGGCCGGACCCGTGGCCCCGACGGCAAGTACCACCCCAAGGGCCTTGCTGAGCAACTGATCATCGCGCGGCGGCTCGTCGAGGCGGGCACTCGGTTCATCACGATCAACTATGGCTCGTGGGATTGCCACGTTGATGTAAAGAAGTGTTGCGACGACTACATGCCGCCGCTCGATCAGGCGATCTACGGCCTCGTGACCGACCTCGATCGCCGTGGGCTCCTCGATTCGACGCTCTTCTGGGTGACGAGTGAGTTTGGCCGCACGCCGAAGATCAACAAGGATTCGGGCCGCGATCACCACGCCCGCTGCTACTCGATGCTGTTGGCCGGCGGCAGCTTCAAACGCGGTCTGGTGTACGGCATGAGCGACTCGGTGGCCAACGAGCCGATGCGCGACGGCGTGACGCTCGAAGATCTCATGTTCACGATCTACCACGAGCTCGGCGTCGACGCTGACAAGGAGCTCGTCGCCTTCGGAACGCGGCCGATCGAGATCATCAAGGATGGCAAGCTGGCGGCAGGACTCATCGCGTGAGACGTTTCAGCGAGGTGTGGCGAACGGGTCCAAGCAAGGCCCCCGGCGCAGGTCGGAGGGTCTTGCTTCGTGTCAGTATCACCTTGGCCCTCATGGCCCAGGTGATTGCGGCCTGCCCGATGGCGATGGCCGGCAGCATGCAGCGCGACGTTGAGTGGGTGCGGCCGCGGATCGGTCAGCGGGGCACGACTGTCGAGGTCGTGATCCAGGGCACGCACCTGTCCGATCCACAGGAGATCGTCTTCTTCAAGCCTGGCATCCGGGCTGTGAGGCTTGAGCCCCTCCCCAAGATGCAGCACCCACAGGGCCTGGTGCATGGGGGCCGCATGGAGGAGCAGGTGAAGGCGGTCCTCGAGATTGCGGCCGATTGTGAGCCTGGCGAGCATCCTTTCCGGTTGCGGACGGCAGGCACGCTCTCGCTGCTGGCGACGTTTCATGTGACGCCCTTTCCTGTGGTGGCCGCGACGAGTGAGCCGAATGACACGATTGCCACAGCTCAGGCAGTGGAGCCGAACGTCACAGTCCTCGGCACCGTGGGCACGGATGTGTACAAGGTGCCGGCCGAGCCCGGCTCGCGTCTTTCGGTGGAGGTCGACTGCGTGCGCCTGGCCGACGTTCATTACGGCGACGCGGAGTTTGATCTGGCTCTTCGCGTTCTCGACGAAACGGGGCGGGTCTTGGCCGTGAACGACGAAAACTCCCTCCATGTGCAGGATCCGCTGGTGAGCCTGAAGGTGCCCCGCGATCTCCCGGGCGGCCACGCCTACGTCGAGGTGCGGCAGTCGATCCATCAGCCTCGAGCCAATCCCTATTGCGTTCACATTGGCACATTCCGCCGGCCACTGGCGGCCTATCCGGCCGGAGGCCCCTCTGGAGAGAAGCTCTCGACGACGTTCCTGGGGGATCCGCTCGGCGAGTTCACCGAGACGGTTGCCGTGCCGGGCACACCGGAAACGTTTTCCTGGTTTGGCGACGCCCCGTCACCGCTCGCGCTGCGGTCATCGCCCTTCGGCAATGTTTTCGAAGACCGCGACGCCCCCGAGACCCGCGTGTCCACGCTGCCCATGGCTCTCAACGGCATCCTTGAGAAGCCGGCTGACACCGATGCTTTCCGGCTTGCCGTGAAAAAGGGCGACCGCTTTCGAGTGCGGATCTATGCGTCGGCTCTGGGCAACCCGATCGATCCGGCCATCCGCATCCGGCCCATCGCCGCCGACGGCACGGTGGGGGCTTTAGAAGTCGAGGCGGACGACGCCGATCCGCGCACCCTGCACGACCGCGATCTTTTTGGCACGGTGTTTCGTGCTCAGGGCGGTCTCAAGGACGTCCTCGATCCGTCGGTGATCTGGGAGCCAAAGGCCGACGGCGAGTATCTGATCGACATTCACGACTCGTCCGGCGGGGGTGGGCCGACTGCCGTCTATCGGATCGAGATCGACATCCCCCCCCAGGCCGTGCATTTCGTGGCTGCGAGCCGGTTCTTCGACTGGGTTGAAGGCACCCGCGCCACGGGTCTGGCTGTGCCGCAGGGAGGGCGGTGGACCGTGACGATCGACGTGCACAAAGGTCAGGGAACGACGTATGCGGGCCCTTTTAGCATTGTCGCTGCGGGGCTCCCCGACGGCGTCCGAATCGTGGCGCCACAGGTGCCGGCAAACGCGGGCAAGTGGCCGGTGCAACTCGTCGCTGAGCGGAGTGCCCGCCCGGGTTGCGGCATCGTCGCGCTTCAGGCGAAGGCCGCTGATCCGGCCGTCGCGCTCGAGAGCGGCTGCCATCAGGCAGTGCCATTTGTAAATCATTCGGGAGGCGATGCCTGGCGTGTCGTGCGCACCGATCGGTTTGCGATGGCGGTCACGGAGCCCGCGCCGATCGCGATCGACCTGGAGCAGCCAAAGGCGGCACTTGTTCGGTGCGGTGAACTCTTCATCCCGGTGAGGCTCACGCGACAGCCGGGCTATGACGAGCCGGTCGAATTTCAGGCCGACTTCGCCCCCGCCGGCGTCGGGCTGCCACCCAAAGAAGTGATTCCATCCGGGGCCACGGAGACCACCTTGAGAATCACGGCCGACAGGGGTGCACCGCTCGGCAAGGGGCCGCTCTACGTGATGGCCACGACGCTCGGTGGCAACGATTACCTCGGCGCGGGTCGCGTTCGTGTGTCGTCTGCATTGATCGAGATCGAAGTGGCGGAGCCATTCGTGGAGCTGGCAAGCGAGCCGGCAAGCGTGCGCCGCGGTGGACGGGCACACATGGCCTTCAAGGTCACGCCGAAGAGCCCTTTTCAGGGCGAGGCTGAAGCGATGTTGCTCGGTTTGCCGAAGGGGGTCGGCGTCGTGGGGCCGCTACCCAAGATCACTGCCGATGCGAAGGAGATCGCCTTTGAGATCGAAGCGACCGACGACGCGCTCTTGGGATCTGTGTCAGGCCTTGAGTGCGAGTTGGTCGTGAAGGCTGCCGGCCAGGAAATCCGCCAACGGGCCGGCAAGGGCACGCTCCGCATTGATCCGAGGCTCTGATATGAACGCGTACCCCCGAAAAAGGTGCGGGACATTGCTCATGGCGGTAGCCGTGGCTGTCGCTGGCGCTGCGGTCGCCGCCGCCAAGGATGTCGAGTGGGTGCGGCCGCGGATCGGGCAACGGGGTACCACCGTCGAGGTTGTGATCCAGGGCATGCATCTGGCCGACCCACAGGATCTCGTCTTCTACAAGCCGGGGATTCGCGCCGTGAGTGTCGAGTCGCTGCCGAAGATGCAGTATCCCCGCGGCTTGGCCCATGGTGGGCGGGTCGAGGAGCAGGTGAAGGCGGTGCTCGAAATCGCCCCCGACTGCGAGCCGGGCGAACATCCTTTCCGGCTGCGGACGGCCACCGCGCTTTCGGTGCTCAACTCGTTTCATGTCACGCCTTTTCCGGTGGTCGCCGAGGTGACCACCGCGAACGACACGATCGACACGGCCCAGCCGGTCGAGCCAAACGTCACGGTCTATGGCACCGTCGATACCGACGTCTTCAAGGTACCGGCTTCTCCCGGCTCGCGACTCTCGGTCGAGGTCGACTGCGCGCGGCTGGCCGATATCCATTTCGGCGGTGCGGAGTTTGATCTCGCTGTCCGTATTCTCGACGAGACGGGGCGGGAGCTCGCCGCCAACGATGAAAACGCCCTGCATGTGCAGGATCCGGTCGTGAGCATGATGGTGCCTGAGGGGCTGGCCGGCGGGCATGTTTATGTCGAGGTCAGACAGTCGGAGAAGCAGCCCCAGGCGATCCCCTACGCCGTTCACATCGGGACATTCCGTCGGCCGCTCGCTGCCTACCCGGCCGGAGGGCCGGCAGGGAAACCGCTCGTGACGACGCTGCTGGGCGATCCAATGGGCGATGCCACTGAGACCGTGGCGGTGCCAACCACTCCGGGCTCGTTTTTGTATTTTGGCGATGCCCCGTCGCCGCTGTCGCTGCGGGCCAGCGCCTGCGACAACCTGCTCGAAGACCGCGACGCTGTCGAGACCCGCGTGCCCGCGCTGCCGATCGCGCTTAACGGCGCCATCGAAAAGCCCGGCGACACCGACGTCTTTCGGCTCGCCGTGAAGAAGGGCGACCGGTATCGCGTGCGGATTTGGGCCTCGGCCCTCGGTCATCCCGTAGATCCGGTGCTTCGCATCCGACCCATCGGGCCAGACGGCAAGCCCGGCGCTTTGGAAGCAGAGGCCGACGACGCCGGCGGCCGCGAACGCGATCTCTTCGGCACGAACATCCGGGCCGGCGGCGGCTTCAAGGATGTCCTCGACCCGTCGGTGATCTGGGAGCCGAAGGCCGACGGTGAGTATCTGCTCGATGTCAGTGACGCGTCGGGTGGCGGTGGGCCGACCGCCATCTACCGAATCGAGATCGAGACTCCGCCGCAGACGGTGTATTTCGTGGCCCAGAGTCAGAGCTTCAATACGTGGTCGGAAATGCCCCGCTCGACCGGCCTCGCCGTGCCGCAAGGGGGCCGCTGGACGGTCACACTCGACATCCCGAAGGGCCAGGGCACGACGTACGCTGGTCCGTTCGACATCGTAGCGCGAGGCCTGCCCGACGGCGTGCGGCTGGTCTCGCCGCAGGTATCGGCAATCCCGATTCTCGAACGGCACGGCCTGCCCAGGTGGCCGGTGCAGCTCGTCGCCGACGCCGCTGCCAAGCCGGGCTCGGGCAT
>JBIKNV010000153.1:0-6545 GCA_044358475.1 Pirellulales bacterium
GGCAGTCGTCGCCGAGGCGCTGCTCGATCTGCAACTGCACGATGCAGTCGAGCGGGGGGCGCTGGACTGGGACGGGTTTCATGCCGAGTTTTGCCACCGCACGGGAACCAGACCCGACGCGGCAGCTTTGGCCCATGCCGTGAGCGACATGTTTTCACTGAAGATCGACATGCTGCCCCTGATCTCACGGCTCACCCGGGCCGGCTGCGGCCTCGGCATCCTCTCCAACACCTGCGGCCCTCACTGGAGCCACCTCACGCAGGTGGCCAACTACCGCGTCCTCACGACCGGCTTCGATACGGTCGTGCTGAGCCACGAGGTGGGCTGCCGAAAGCCGGAGCCGGAAATCTTTGCAACGGCGGCCCGCATGGCGGACGCACCGCCCGAGCGGATTTTTTTCACCGATGACATCGAAGAGCACGTGGTCGCGGCCCGGGCAGCCGGCTGGGACGCGGAAGTCTTCACGTCGGCCGCGGCTCTCGCCGAGGCCCTCACCCGCCGCGGCCTTCCCTGCGATTTGTAGGACAGGCTGAGGCCTGACCTACTGGCTGCCCAGCGCCGCCACGAGCGATGCCTCGTCGATCCGCCCCTCGAGCACGTCGAGGCCATTCACCTGCAGCACCGGCACCCGCATACCGTAGCGAGCCGCATCCTCCGGCGTGGCATCGACGTCGACGATCTTCGCGGCTGGGGAGTGGCTGGCGAGCAGATCTTCCACCCGCTCACACAAGTGACATCCGCGACGCGTAAAGAGCATGACGTTCATACGTACGGTACGATACAAAGACAGTTTTCCGACTTCCACTTCCGGCCGGCTTTCGTGACCGACTCGCCCCAGACCACTCCCGATTTTCTCAAGACACTCCGGGCCAGCGGCCTGGTGCCCGCCGAGAAACTCGACCCGATTATCGCCGCCTCTATCGACGAGACCGGACCGGTGCCGGAGGAACTCGTCGAGACACTGCTCGCCCAGGACCTCATCACCCACTGGCAGCTCGCCCAGCTCCGCAAGGGCAAGTCGAAAGGCTTCACCCTCGGCAAGTACACGCTTCGGCAGTTGCTCGGAGCCGGAGGCATGGGGAGCGTCTATCTCGCGAGACACTCGACGCTTGGCGGCGACGTGGCGATCAAGGTGCTGCCCACGAAGCGGGTGCAGGACGGCACGTATCTCGAACGTTTCAAGCGCGAGGCGCAGGCCGCGGCGCGGCTGAGCCACCCCAACATCGCCCGCGTGATCGACCTCGACTCGGCCGCCGACGGCAAGATCCACTTCATGGTGATGGAATACATCGACGGCGTCGATCTGCATGCGAAGGTCAAGCAGGAGGGGCCGCTCGACGTGGCGGCGGCCGTCGATTGCGTCCGCCAGGCCGCCCTCGGCCTGCACTATGCCCACGACCACGGATTCGTCCACCGCGACATCAAGCCGGCCAACCTCATGCTCGACGTGCATGGTGCAATCAAGGTGCTCGACCTCGGGCTGGCCAAGACCCGTTCCGACGACGACGAGGCCGGTTCGATCACGATGGAATTCAAGGAAAAGACGCTCGGCACGGCCGACTACGTGGCGCCGGAACAGGCCACCGACAGCCATCGGGCCGACCGGCGGGCCGACGTCTACTCGCTCGGGTGCACCCTGTACTATCTGCTCGTCGGCACCGCCCCCTTTGCGGCGGGATCGATCAAGGATCGGCTCAAGGCCCAGATCCATACGAAGCCCCCGAGCCCGCTCGAGAAGCGGCCCGACGTGCCGGCCGATCTCGCCGAGTTCTATTTTCGGATGATGCAAAAGGATCCGGCCGCCCGCCCCCAAACGGCCAAGGAGGTGGCTGACTCACTCCAAGCCTGGCTCGTACGGCACGGCGGGGCAGGGGGGCAGGGGGCAGCTTCTCAGCAGCGGCCCGCGGTGGCACGGCGTTCCGGCAGCGGGTCGTCGGTGATTCGTCGGCCGGCGGTCACCGATCCCTCTGCGGCCGCGTCGCAGACTGGTTCCCAGCTCGGCTCTTCCCAGTTTGGCTCGCGAATTCTGGTCGACGATTCGCTCAGCGGCTCACAGATCAGTTCGACCAGTGGCTCCGGGCTGAGCGACCAGTCGAGCGTGATCCGCCGGCGCGAAGACGGCCCCCGGCTTCCTCCCGGCTTCGCCCGGCCACCGGGCCCCAAGCCGCAGCCTGCCGCGCACCAAGCACCGGCGGTGACCGTCCAGCCGAGTGCGGCCCCTCAGACCACGCCGCGTGTGGTGATGCGTACGAAGCCATCGCGCTCTGGAAGCGGTGACGACCTGCTGGGACGGCTGAAGGCGTTCCTGTCGGCCACGATCGCCGGTCAGCCACTGGCATTTTGGATTCTGGTGGCCGCCGGACTGCTGACCGTCATCATTCTCGCGGCAACAATTTTCACCCGCGCGGCGGGATGACGCGCGGGTCAGCGCCGCAACAGCCCCCGGGCTCGCGCCCGGGGCTTCCTGGTTGACCCCACAGCAAGCCGCAGGGCGCAAGCCCGCGGGATGCCGCACCCGCCCGCGCCGCTGCAATCCACCGGGCTCGCGCCCGGGGCTTCCTGGTTGACCCCACAGCAAGCCGCCAGGCGCCAGCCGGCGGGATGACGCACCAGCCCGCGCCGCTGCAATCCACCGGGCTCGCGCCCTGGTGCTTCCTGTGTGGGACACAAGCTTCCCATCGCTTACGCGCGGATCTTGATAAACACCTGCGACGTGCCAAGCGAACGCTGGTTCAGGTCATAGAGGCCGACGGTGAAGGCCAGCTGACCGGTCGCGCTGACCGTGTTGGCGGGCGGCAGCCAGCGAATCGTGCCGCCTTGCATGAGGAACGGCGGCGGCTGTCCAAACCGTGGGGTTGGGGGCGCGATCCAGATGCCGTTCCACTGCATCTGGAGCGTGCCCGAGTTGATCGCGGCCAGCGTGAATTCGACGGTTCGGTGCGCCGGGTCGTTCGCCCCCGATGCCGCCACGAGCTGGTCGTACGTGATGACAAACCACTGATTCTCGGTGGCCCATTCAAGCACGGTCGTCGGATTGATCGTCGGCGGCCCATTCGGATCGGGAGTAGGATTGTGGACCACGATCGTCGACGTGGCCTGAGACTGGGCCGCTCCGTCGGAGGCCGTGATCGTGAGCGGCCGCGACTGCGTCGTCGTGCCGGTCGCCGTGTAGGAAATGTTGCCGGCTTTGAAATACGCATTGAGGGCAGCGACCACCCCGACGAACTGCTTCTGGATGTCGGTCGATCCGGTGACCGTCACGCCGCCCGAGGATGCAGCGGCGAGCATGCCGGTCGGCACGGCCAGAGTGACCGTGAGCGATTCGGCGGACGCATCGGCAAAGGGCGTCATCGAGGCCGGCCAGACCAGTGGCGTCTGGACATTCAGCGCCACGGCGAACGTCAGCGGTGCCTGGATCACCGGCGGCTGGTTGGGCTGGACGACGATCGTGAGCGTGACCGGTTCGGACGCGGCCTGGTCGGTGGGCCGGATGAGCGTCACCTCGAGGTGTCGGGTGCCGTGGAACGACGGGCTGGTCGGCGTCCGCGACCCGAGCGGCGGGATGTAGAGAATTCGACCAGGCGTTTGGAAATAGGCATCGAGGTTCGTGAGCGTGCCGGCAAACTCGTAGACCCCGCCGCCAAGACTGCTGAAGGTCACGCTGCCGGCAGACGGCGCCTGGATCGTGCCGGAGCCGGTCATCTTCACGGTATAGACGGTGTCGGCCGGCAGATCCGCCGGGTCGGTGAACGACGCCGTCGTGAAATCAAGGGCCACCTGCCGCGGCCCCTCCTGCTCGATTGTGAATGTCGTGGGAGCGAGCGACACCTGCGGCAGCTCGGCAGCCACGATGTCGATTGTGCTGGTCGCCGTGGCCATGTTCTTCGCATCGGCTGCTTTCGTGGTCAGCGTTCGCGTGCCGACGACGCTCACCGGCGGCGTGTAGGTGATCTGCCCATTCGTCGTGAAGTATGTGTTCAGATTCGCGATGGTGCCCGTGAACGTGCGGGCCGTGCCCGTGCCCCCGACGGCGACGCCGGTGTGCGTCGGATCGTTGGTGCCGTTGATCACGCCGTCGGCCACCTCGAGCGTGACGGTGAGCGTCTGGCTGTCGGGATCGGCGAAGGGGGTCGGCGATGCGGGCCAGACGAGCGGGCTTCCCGGATCGACGCCCGTGTTTTCCGGTACGGTGAATGTGGCCGGGGCATTCACCGTCGGCCCCTCGCTCGTGCCCCACGCACCAAACGTCACGACGATGTCGGTTGACAGCGGTGACGGGCCCCCGCCGATGTTCTGATCGAACTTCGACGGCACCTGCGTCGGATGCTTCACTGTGGTCGTGGCGGCAGGGTTTTCGTCGAATGGAAAGCCGTAGGCTGATCCCATCGTCGGACCGCTCTTGCCCTGGATCTGCACGGCATTTTCCGGCTGGAAAAAGATCGGCGTGCCATCGACTTGGCCGACGTGCATGAACAGGGAAAACAGGTTTTGCGGCTGCGTATTGAGCGGGTACCAGCCCGATTCGGTGCCCCACACCTCGCTCGTGCCACCGGCACTCGCCGGGTTCTGCGTGCCCGTGGCAAAGAGCACGCCGCGATTCATCGCCGCCACGACCTGGTATTCGAGGTTGCCGAGCACCGTCTGCTCGGGACTGTTGTTGGTGTACTGAAGCGCACTGTCAGCGAAGACACCGGAGTTGCCGAAGGCCATCTGGCCCGGCGTAAGCATCATCGAGATGTACGGCAGTTTGCCGAACTGATACTGGCTGGCGGTCGTCGTTGTCGTGGCCGTACCGGAAACCGGGCCATTCAGGTCCGTGTATTCCAGCGAGACGGTTTTTCCACCGTTTGTCACGTTTGTGACATACCACGGCGTGATCGCCGCGTTCTGGTTTGGCCCGGCTGCCTGAAACAGGCCGTTGCCATTCACGAACCAGCCCGGCTGAACATAGTCCGGCACTGCGTTTGCGAGAGTGAGCGTCGCGGTCGTCGGGGAGGCACCAGGGCCCACGGCCGTGATTGTTCCGGTCAACGGGTTGCCGGCGTCGTCTTCGAGGGCCGTGAGTTCGATCGGGCTGAAGATGGAAAACGTATTCGGGCTGCCCGTAAACTGCAGCGCTGGATGGGTGATGGCAACGCCGAGACCACTCTTCACAGGGCTGTACTCTGCCGGAACTGAGGAGGGCGTCGGATACTGCACACCAGAACTGTAGGTGACCTTGTACGTCTGCGCGGTGATCGAGCCGGAACCGACACCCTGTACGCTCACCGGATTCGTAGCGCTGATCGCCGTTGAAAACAGCGTGCTCAATTGGCTGGTGAACACATCATCGAGCGGACTTGTCAGGTTTTCGAAATCGCCCGTACTCGAGTTTGCGGCCGCGAGGTAGAGATCCGGGCTGAGAATGCCTCCCTTCTGCCCATCGACGACGAGGCCGTTCGGCAGGTCGTAGACGAGGTCGAGGTACGGGGCTCCGGCAACTCCCTTGGCCGTCATGAAGGTATTGTAGGCATCGAAGATTTTGGCCCGGGTGACGACCGCCGATGATGGCGGGGCAACCGGCTGCCCGTATTGATAGCCCGCCTTATTCTCATACGTTTTGCCACTGCCGGCCGTGATCGTCATCGGCAGCGTGAAGCCATCGACGGTCTGCAGATCGACCGTGTTGGCGTTAGCCGTCACCGTGAACTCCACGATCCCCGTAATGAACGGGAAGTTGGGCGGGTTGGTCGGCTCCGATCCCATTGGGAGCGACGGGCCTTGCGCACCGAAGAGCGTGGACGTCGCGGTCGCCGCCGGGATGAGCGTGACATCGACCTCAAAGCCGTTTCCAGGCGAAATAGTGGGGGACTGGGGGCTCGTAACCGTCGTGTATCCGGCGCCGCGATTCGTGAGCGTCACAGCCGTGACACTGCCGCTGGCGTTGATCGTCGCCGAGCCTCCCGCATTCGCTGTGCCGCCCACGATGGCAAAATTCGTCGTGCCCTCGTTGTAGCCAGTCCCACCGTGAACCAGTGTCACCGTATCCACCGCCCCCGGCGCTGGGATCGTCACGGTCGGCGGCGACGTGTAGCCCCGACCGGGATTGGTAATCACGATCGATCCGACTTTGTTCACATCGAGCGACGGATCGCTCGTCGCAATGAGTTGCGCATAGCCCTGAGCCGTTTCACCACCTTCAGGTGCCGCGCTGAAGGTGACAGGAATCGTCCCCGTCGATGACTGGTAACCATACGAGGCATCCGTCACCGTGGCAGTCGCCACGCCGCCGACCGGCACGACGAAGAAATAGAGACGCATCCCGGCGAGATCGGCGTTGTTCGGCACATTGATCGTGGTACCTGCCCCGACCCTGTAGCTGGGCGTCTGATTGTTTGGTGGTGCTCCGTTCACGAATGCAAAGGAACCGTTCATGTACCTCATGTACCAATTCGTCCCGGCCGACGAGGTGAAGTTCGACCCCATCGCGTAGAGCGCATACTTGGGGTCGAGACCGGTCGGGTCGAGACCGGAGTTGTCTTCGATCGTAAAGGACATTGCCGCCA
>JBIKNV010000154.1:0-6527 GCA_044358475.1 Pirellulales bacterium
GCCGCAGCATGATGCCGGCAGTCTGGCAATGACCGCCTGCAGTTCCGTCGGCTCGAGTACATGGGCGAAATTAAACAGGCCATGAAAGCCAAAGGCCTTGTGCCACGGTGTCCGCTCAACGGCAAATCGCTCGGCGACCTCAGCCGGGGCGAATCGAATTCCAAACTGCTGCTCGAGCAACAGCCGGTTCGTAACGCAGATGCACCGGTCTTCCGGATGGTTGATCACCATGCCCGGGCTTTGCATCGCTTCGAGCAGGCGACGCGATCGCAAGGAGAAGCCACCATTTCCCACCGGTGTCTCCGGAAATTGAGGCCAGACCGCCCCGATGTAGTCGTAGTTCAGGAAGGCTGGATCCCAGCATTCCGGGTGGAGAATGAATCCGTCCCATTGAGCGATGAGCACATGTGATCCTTCCACATGCGGTGCAATGCCTCTCAGCATCACTTCCGAGTAGTCACGCGTCGTCGCCATCGGTGGACATTGGACATACTCGATTCCCGCCTGACGTTCAGGCACTGCGTCGACGTTGGTCATCAACACCGTCTTGGCAAACCGGGCATGCCGCAGACAGCGGTTCAGCGCCCATGTTGCCAATGCGGGGGCACGGGAGTCGACACACAGCAGTGTTACATTCGAGAGGTCAAGCATCGTGGCCTGGCCTCCGCGCTCTCGGAGGATCCGCGAGCGTTTCATAGAGTGCCGCATACCGCCTGGCCGTTTCGGCCCATGAGAACGTCAGGGTGTGCTCACGGACTTTTTCGGCCCAACCAACATTCGCCGCTCGTGTGCCCAACCCCACCCGCACGACATCCGCCATTCCCTGTGGTTCAAACGATTCGAAAAAAAACCCGTGCTCTCCTGCGATCTCAGGGAGGCTGGTGCATCGCGACATGAACACCGGCTTCCCGCACTGCATCGCCTCGAGCACCGGGAACCCAAAGCCTTCTGCCAGCGACGGAAAGAGAAATGCCTCGCAGTTTTCATACAGCCACTGCCGATCGCCATCGGACACCTCGCCCGGCATGAATACCCGGCTCTCGAGGCCACGGGCGGTGATTTCCTGCTCAATCCAGGCTCCGTATGGCGTTGCCTTCTTGCCCGCGATCACGAGCCTCGCTTCGGGCATCGCGTCGATCATGCCGACGAGCACACGAAAGTTTTTGTGGGGCAAACAATTGCCGACCGTCAGAAAAAAGGGGCCTGGTGAGAGAAAGGAGGGTCGCGTTGCAGAGGCTTGGGGCGGCTCCGCCAGCCCGAGCGGGATGACGTGAACCGGCCGCTCGCCCACGTCGAGAAACGCCGTCACCTCGTCTGCCACATAGGCTGAGTCCGTTGCAACCGCACACGCCCGATCCACGAGCCGCTGCACGGCGGCGAGCTTGCGGCGGTGGCGACCCGATAACGGCAGCTGCGCCACGTTGCCAGCATCGTCGTGCAGGAAATTGAGGTCGTGGATCGTCAGGAGCATAGGAATTCTTGAATCGAGTGGCAGATATTTCGCCGCCTGATGGGTGGTGTGCCAAAGGGCGATGTCGGATCGTGGCAACAACGGCTGCAGAAACGGCCTCGCAAACCGTCGCAGCCATTCCTTTTTCCATTCCGCCACGCCGATCCGCTCAAACCCGCCGTCCGGGAAAGACCGCTCGCAGCCGTCGGGCAAGAAAAACACCGGCTCAAAGCGACCCGGTGCCAGCGAGAGAAGCTCCTGCGCCAAGTGGAGCGAAAACCGACCCAGCCCCGTATTGATGTGGCGTAGCTTCTCAAGATCGATCGCAACGCTGGGTGGTTGTCGCGACTTCCTCATGAAACCACCCCACACTTTACCGGGCAAGAAGCCGTGCATTCCGCCAACCCATAACACCGTCGATCTTCAGCCGTGGGCCCGTCAACTGCATCCTGTAGATCGCCGGTCTCTCGATTTCGAGTATCCACGGGCCTTCGCGCAACATGCGATGGATTCCCCTCTCGATGGTCCTCGAATGGGTCGCGACGAACATGTACGCGACTTTCTCCGCCAGAATTGGCAATGAACCTGCTAAGAGATCGAGCTCTCCGCCTTGGATGTCAATATGGAGTAGATCGACTCTGGGGCGCTGCCCAATGACGTGCTCAAGAGAACGCATCGGCAACTCCTCGTGACTCCCCGACCGTCGTGCCGCATTCCGCTGCGACTCCGTGGCTCCAAATACGGGCTTCAGCCCCCAACTCGCTCCTTGGTGTTTCTGCCGCGGAAAAAGAGCGACGCCCTCTTTGGCCGCGGCGATTCCAGCAAGCAACGTTACTCGCTCGGGCGGGATGCCATTCTCCTGAAATGTCTCCTTCGCAAAAGCGAGGTGATCGTGGTCGCCCTCGACCCCGACCAACTCATACTCCATCCCAATCGTACGAGCCGCGACGGCCATGTTGTTCAGCCAGCAGCCCCACCCACAGCCGAGTTCAACCACCGTGAAGGTATCTCGTGCCAAGTCGAGCGCTCTCAGGCACGCGCCCCATTCCGCAATACACGCATGCCAATTCCCGGGAATCGGCACGTCTTCGATGGAGCCAGCCTTCCCGGCGAGCAGCGTGCCGAAATAGACCGGGTCGACGACCGTACCCAAGAAATTCGTCAGACGACCTTTGTGAGGCTTGAGACCGTTCCGGGCGTGGGCTCGAATGACCGCACACGGGTCGAACGTGGCGGAGTAGGCCATGAACAGCTCGTGAAACCGCTGCGGCGTGATACGGAACCATTCCATAGGAACTCGCTGAATGAGTATGTTTCGACATCGGCATCACCCGAGAAAGTATGGGAAATGTCTTTCTGAAGCGGCTAGATCAGGCGGGCCGTTCTGACTGTCGACGGCTTTTCCATCTGGCGCAGGATTCATAGCCAGTCTGATGCTGCCCTGCCTTTCGGGCGGGAGCTACGGGGCTTTTGAACGCCCAGGGTTCCTGCCATATTGTCGTGTCCCCGCCACGAAAGGCTGCCCATGAAGATTCACGAATACCAGGCCAAGGACCTGCTGCGGGCCGCCGGTGTGCCCGTGCTCGCCGGGAAAGTCGCCCGCACCCCCGACGAAGCCGCCGCAGCCTACTCCGCCCTCGGCACACCCGTCTGTGCCGTCAAGGCGCAGATCCATGCCGGTGGCCGTGGCAAGGGCAAGGTGAAGGGCTCCGAACAGCGTGGCGTGGAACTCGCCAAGAGCGCCGACGGCGCGAAGCGGATTGCCGCTGGCCTTCTCAACAATACGCTGGTCACGATCCAGACCGGTCCCGAAGGGCAGGTGGTGCGGCAGGTGTTCGTCGAAAGCGGCTGCGCGATCGATCGCGAACTCTACTGCGCCATCCTCGTCGATCGGGCCGCCGGCTCCCCCGTCCTCATCGCCAGCACTGCCGGCGGCATGGACATCGAAGAAGTGGCCGCGAAGACGCCGGAGCTGATCCTCGCCGAACCATTTGATCCTGACCGCGGCCTCGCCGCTTACCAGACCCGGCTCCTCGCCTCGAAGCTGAATCTGCCCACCGCCGCCTGGCGGCATGCCGACACCTTCTTCCGCAAGCTCTGCCAGGCTTTCGTCGACCTCGACGCCTCGCTGCTGGAGATCAATCCCCTCGTGCTCACGAAGGACGGCACGCTCGTCGCCCTCGACGCCAAGATGACGTTCGACGACAACGCCCTCTTCCGCCATAAGGACATCGCCGCCCTCCGCGACGAAGCCGAAGAGGAGCCGGCCGAGACACGGGCCGCCGCTGCCGGCCTCTCCTATGTGAAGCTCGACGGCACGATCGGCTGCCTCGTCAACGGCGCCGGCCTCGCCATGAGCACGATGGACCTCGTGAAACTCCACGGCGGCGAGCCGGCCAACTTCCTTGACGTCGGGGGCGGGGCCGACGTGAATCAGGTCACCGAAGCCTTCCGGATCATCCTCTCCGACAAAAACGTGAAGGCGATCCTCGTCAATATTTTTGGTGGCATCATGCGGTGCACCACGATCGCCACCGCCCTCGTGGAGGCCTCGAAGACGGTCGGCTTCACCGTGCCGTTGGTGGTGCGACTGGAAGGCACCGAGGTGGAGCAGGGCAAGAAGATCCTCGCCGAAAGCGGCACGAGCATCATCACGGCCGATGGCCTCACCGACGCCGCCAAGAAGGTCGTCGCCGCCAGCAAGGCCTAGGACGACTGAAAGATTAGAAGGCCCGGAGCGGAAGCAAAGGTGCCGATTCCAGGAAGCCCCGGGCGCGAGCCCGGGGGCCTGCATGACTGACACATTGAAGGCTCATTCAGCACCGAAGGACATCCCATGAGCATCCTCGTCAACCGCGACACCCGCGTCATCTGCCAGGGCATCACTGGCAAGGTCGGTGAATTCCACACCCGCGGCTGCCTCGACTACGGCACCCGGATGGTGGGCGGCGTGACGCCTGGCAAGGGGGGCGAGACCGTCGCCGACCTGCCCGTCTTCAACACCGTCGCCGAGGCCCGCGACGCCACCGGCTGCAACGCCACCATGATCTTCGTGCCGCCCCCCTTCGCCGCCGACGCGATCCTCGAGGCGGTGGCTGCGGGCATCGAACTGGTCGTGGCAATCACCGAAGGTATTCCAGTGCTCGACATGGCCCGCGTGCTGCCGGTCGTGAAGGACTCTGGCAGCCGGCTGATCGGCCCCAACTGCCCCGGCGTGATCACGCCCGCCGAATGCAAGATCGGCATCATGCCGGGCTACATCCATACGCCTGGCCACGTGGGCGTGATGAGCCGCTCCGGAACGCTCACCTACGAAGCCGTCTGGCAACTCACGCAGCTTGGCCACGGCCAGAGCACCTGCGTCGGCCTCGGCGGTGACCCGCTCGTCGGTTCGAGCTTCATCGACATCCTCGAACTCTTCCAAAACGACCCCGACACCCATGCCATCCTCATGATGGGCGAGATCGGTGGCTCGGCGGAGGAAGAGGCGGCGGATTACGTGAAGCACCATGTCACCAAGCCGGTGGCTGCATTTATCGCCGGCCGCACCGCGCCTCCCGGCAAGCGGATGGGCCACGCCGGCGCAATCATCTCCGGCGGCAAGGGTACGGCTGAGGCGAAGCTCACCGCCCTCCGCGATGCGGGCATCGAGATCGCCGAGAGCCCCGCCGACATGGGGGCGGCCCTGGTGCGGGCAATCAAGCGGCGGGCGTGACGACTCACGTGGCAGCCTGCCTTGCTCCAGCCCGCCGGCTGTTTCACGCGAGCCTCGCCATCCTGGCCTCGGCTCACTTGGCGAACGTCCGTTCGCTCTCGTAAGCCCCGCCGGCTGTTTCACGCGAGCCTCGCCATCCTGGCCTCGGCTCACTTGGCGAACGTCCGTTCGCTCTCGTAAGCCCGCCGGCTGTTTCACGCGAGCCTCGCCATCCTGGCCTCGGCTCACTTGGCGAACGTCCGTTCGCTCTCGTAAGCCCGCCCTCCAGGCGGGCAGACCAGGGTGGTGCTGGCTTCTCCGCCGCTTGCTCCACCCAGCCCCGGGCGCGAGCCCGGGGGCTGCAGCGGCGTTGATTTCCGCGTCATCCCGCCGGCTTGCGCCTGGCGGCTATGTGTTGTTTCCTTCTGCAGCCAGCCCGGGGGCGCATCCCAGAAAGCCCGGAGCGCAGGCGACGGGGCCTGTGTGGTGTCGGAAGGTGAACTACACTAAACGCATGAAGGTGGATCTGTTCATTCCCTGCTTCGTCGATCAGATGATGCCCCGCGTCGGGCTCGCGGTGGCGCAGGTGCTCGAGCGGCTCGGGCACTCCTGCGAATTTCGATCGGCCCAGACCTGCTGCGGACAGCCGAGCTTCAACTCCGGCTATTGGGACGAGGCCCGCGAGGTGGCGATCCGTGCCGTGTCGGTCTTCGACGGCGCCGATGCGGTCGTGGGCCCGAGCGGCTCGTGCGTGGCCATGATGCGGGTGTTTTATCCGCAATTGCTCGAGGGCACGCCCCATGAGACGGCCGCCCTCGACCTCGCCGCACGGACCTTCGAGTTTGGCGAGTTCCTCGTCAAGAAGCTGGGCGTCACCGACGTCGGCGCCCGCTTCCCGCACCGGGTGACCTATCACGACGGCTGCCACGGCCTCCGCGAACTGCGGGTCAAAGACGAGCCGCGGCTGTTGCTGCGGGCTGTCCGTGACCTCGAACTGATCGAATGCGACGAGCCGGAAAGCTGCTGTGGCTTCGGCGGCCTTTTTAGCGTGAAGTTTCCGATGATCTCGACGGCCATGGCCGAGGTGAAGGGCGGGTCGCTCGCCCGCACCGGCTGCGACTACATCGTGTCGAGCGACCCCAGCTGCCAGCTGCAGCTCGACGGCTGGCTGTCGCGGAACTGCCACCGCGAAGGAGGACAAGCACCCCGCACCATCCACCTCGCCGAAGTGCTGGCTGGCGAGTAGGGATGGGCGAGAACTGCAGCCCCCCGGGCTGGCTGCAGAAGGAAACAACACATAGCCGCCAGGCGCAAGCCGGCGGGATGACGCGGAAATCAACGCCGCTGCAGCCCCCGGGCTCGCGCCCGGGGCTGGGTGGAGCA
>JBIKNV010000155.1:0-6520 GCA_044358475.1 Pirellulales bacterium
TCATGCAGTTCACCGGCCGAGACGGGTTCACTGTCGACAGCTTCGAGATGGCGCTCACCGACACCTCACCCGGCTGGGACGGGAGCCCTGAGGCCTCGCCGTTGAAAGAGTATTCGCTCACGGCCGTCGTCCCTCCGCTGGCAATTCGTGCGGCGGCGGTGTTTCTTTCGCACGGCGGCGAGGAGGTGGTGGGCGAGGTCGGCATCGACAACGTCGCGTTTACCGTGGCTCCTGCCGATGGCGGCGATCCGCACGAGCGTCCCTATCCCGTCGAGGTGCCAGACGAGCCGTTCAACCCACTGGAAACGCCAAAGGGCTGGGCCCGCCGCGGAAGCCGCGGCCAGATGGCCGAACTGCGACTGCGCCAGGATCCGGCATCCCACCCGATGCTGGCCCTCGTTGACGGCAGCCCCACGCGGTTTGGCAACTGGTCGATGCTCGAAGGGATCACGGTGGCTCCCGGCGACCGGGTGACGCTCCGCTTTTCTGCGAGCCACTCGCTCGGCGTGGCGGGAGAGGCGGTGGCCCGTTATCGAGACCTGCCGCCGGGTACCTATTGGTTTCGAGCGGCGCTCTTTCGACCCAATGGCGAACCGACAGGCGTCGAGACGAGCCTCGCGATCGAGGTGCCGATGCCCTGGCAGCAGCGGCCGGAAGTGTGGCTTGCAGGAATCGTGCTCGGCGTGGCCGCGGCCTTCGGCATCGCCCGCACGATGGCGCTGCGACGGATGAAGCGGCGGCTCGAGGAAGTGGAGCGGGCCCATGCGCTCGAGCGGGAGCGAACCCGCATCGCCCGCGATCTGCACGACGATGTCGGCGCGGGCCTCACGGAGATTGCGATGCAGAATTTCTGGGTGCACCGGGAGATGCAAGGGGCCGCACCTCCGGCCACGCTCGACCGCGTGGAAAAGGCGCGGCAGTCGGCGGTCGATCTCGTGCGGAGCGTCGATGCGATCGTGTGGGCGGTCAACCCGGCCAACGACACGCTTGACCGGTTCGTGCCCTACCTGACCCACTCGGTCGAGCAGTTTCTGGATGCCGCGGGTGTGCGGTCGCGGATCGACGTGCCCGATGATGTGCCGCGGGTGCCGCTGGCCGGTGCCGTCCGGCACAGCCTCTTTCTCGTCGCCCGTGAGGCGGTCAACAACGCCGTGAAGCATGCCGATCCCTCCACGGTCGGCCTGACGGTGCGGATTGCCAGTGGTCGGCTCTCACTCACGATCGAAGATGACGGCCGGGGGTTTGATGCGGACGGCCTGCTGGCGGGGGCCAATCCTGCGCAGCGATCTGGCCTCCACAACATGCGGCGACGGGTCGAGGAACTCGGTGGCCGGTTCACGATCCAAAGCCGGCCCGACGGCGCGACGGCGGTGATGGTCGATGTACCGCTGCCCGGGATGTCGTAATCGTTCCGAGGTGCAGCCGGCGACTTCCCTGGCGATACTCGTGGGAAAGGCTTCATCCATGTCCATTCCCATCCGCGTCGCCATCGTCGAAGATGATGCCCGGCTTCGCCGAGCGTTCATCGACGTGCTCGAGTCGGCTTCCGACTGCGAGTGTGTGGGTGACTTCGCTACCGGCACCGACGCGGTCCGCGAGATTCCACCACTCGCGCCCGACGTGGTGATCATGGACGTCAACCTGCCCGACTCGACGGGCGTGGAATACATCGCCGCCCTCTCCACGAAACTGCCGCGGTCGCAGATCCTCATCGTCACGGTCTACCAGGATCCGGAGACGACGTTTCAGGCGCTTGCCGCCGGTGCCCACGGCTACCTCGTGAAGCCCGTGATGCCCGACCGACTGCTCGAGGCGATCCGCGAGGTTCGCGAGGGGGGCGTGCCGATGACGCGGACGATTGCCCGCAAGGTGATCCAGGCTTTTCGCACCCAAGGCTCTGCCCCGCCGGCCCCGCAGCCAGAACTGCCTCCGGAGATCGATGTGTCGCTCGCTCCCCGCGAGCAGCAGGTGCTCGAACTGCTCTGCGAGGGCTGCTACTACAAGGAGATCGCCAAGAAGCTGGGGATTTCGATTTCGACCGTGGGCACCTACGTGAAGCGAATCTACGAGAAGCTCCACTGCACCAACCGCTGGGAAGTGGTGGCCCGTGCCCGCGGCCAGCGGCCGCTGTAAGGCGGCACTATCCCGCGGGCTTGCGCCCTGCGGCTAGCTGCGGGGAGTCCACCATGAAGCCCCGGGCGCGAGCCCGGGGGCTGCAGCGGCGCTGGGTGGTGCGTCATCCCGCCGGCTTGCGCCTGGCGGCTTCATGGGAGCTTATCCAGCCGGCCGTGTCAGAACCGTTCCGACAGGACTTTGACTTTCGGGAAACCTACTATCTCCCGAAGGAAACGGGTTTCCACTGTCTCCCGGGGGCCATGCCATGTCGTCCCGCACACCCGCCGCGGAAAAAACCGCATTCACGCTCGTCGAGCTTCTGGTGGTGGTCGCCATCATCGGCATCCTCATCGGCCTGCTCCTGCCGGCCGTGCAGGCCGCCCGCGAGTCGGCCCGCCGAACCACCTGCACGAACAATCTCAAGCAGATGGGCCTGGCGGCCCACAGCTACGAGTCGGCGCGAAAGCATTTTCCCTCGGGTGGCTGGGGATCATGGTGGACCGGGGATCCTGATGCAGCGCTCGGTCCGGAGCAGCCCGGAGGATGGTCGTACCAGATCCTCACGTTTATGGAGGAGGATTCCGTATTCATGCTGGGAAGTGATGGTGAAAAGCCGGTGGCGGGCTCAGCCAAAAAAACCGCCTCACAGATAGCGGGTGCAGCATCGAGAGAAAAAACGGTCGTTACCACCTTCGATTGCCCGAGTCGGCCAGGCTCAGGAGTTCGTCCTGCTGAATCCCAAACCTACAGCAATGCCAACCAGGCAGTCGAAGGATGCAGTATTGATTACGCAGCAGCCGGCGGTGATCGAAGTGCCACGGCAACGTTCAGTGGAGCAACGGTTCAGACAGGTACATATCCAGGACTCCTCTCGGTGGCGAATGGCAATGGAGTGACGTATCCATGCTCCTCTGTCAGCATCGCAAAGGTGACCGATGGCACGTCGATGACACTCCTTTACGGAGAGCGATATCGCAATCCGGATGACTACGAAAAGGCGGTCTACAGCGCGTACGGCGCTGGGCCCAAGCTGGTATCGATTGCGATGCCGAAGGCCGATACGCCTGGGGTCGCAGGAAGCTCGTTCGGCAGCGCGCACTCGTCGGTCACAATCTTCGTCATGTGTGACGGGAGCGTACGACCGATCGCCTTCACGATCACCAACGCGGTCTTTCAGCAACTGAACGCCCGTGACGATGGCAAGCCCATCGACAAGTCGGGCTACTGACCGCCGAGGAGCCTCCGTATGAACAGCATCCCCCGTCGCGCCTTCCTCCGCGGCGCGGGTGCCGCCATCGCGTTGCCGTTCCTGGAGCCGCTCGCCCCGCGGATCGCCAGGGCGGGAGCCGTTGCCAGCCCGGCCGCTCCGCCCCGACGAATGGTCTTCATCATGTCCAACATGGGGGTGATCCCGAGAAATTTCTTTCCAGAGAAGACCGGCGATTCGTATGAGCCGTCTCCTTACCTCGGCCTGCTGGGGAAGCAACGGAGCAAGTTCACCGTCTTCAGTGGTCTCTCCCACCCCGGCGTCGGGGGCGCGCATGCGACGGAAAAGAGCTTCTTGAATTCCATTCCCAACCCGGGCCGCGGGAGTTATCGGGGCGGTATCTCCGTTGACCAGCTTGCGGCTGAGCACGTGGGTGCGAAGACGCGAGAGCCGTCGCTTGTGCTCCTGGTTGGCAAGCCCGACATCGGCCTGCCCTCGACGACCCGCGACGGCGTGTCGATTCCGCCCGAGGATGATCCGGCAGCCCTCTACAAGCGGCTGTTTGTGCAGGGTACTCCGGAGGACGTGGCCGCCCGGATCGACGATCTCGGCAAGGGCGCGAGCATCCTCGACGCGGTGCTCGACGACGCTCGGCGGCTCACTGCGAGCCTGCCGGCAAGCGATCGCGCGCGGCTCGACCAATACTGTACGAGCGTCCGCGAACTTGAAGGCCAGTTGGCTGCGGCCCAGGTCTGGGAAAAGACGGCCAAGCCGGCGGTCGACATGACACTGCCGCGGGTGCTCCCCGAGCCGGCCGAAATCGGTAGCCAAACCGACCTGATGTATGACCTTGTGCGACTGGCTCTCGAGACCGACAGCACACGGGTGGTGAGCCTCTACCTCGGCCCGCTGCGGGTCGTGCCCAAGCTCCCGGGCGTGACCGGTGAGACCCATGGTCTGACGCATCACGGCGGCGATCCTGAGAAACTCGCCGACCTCGAAACCATCGAACGGATCCTGTTCGTCTCGCTGGCCCGACTGCTCGGTGGCCTCGACACGACGACCGAGGCCGGTGGCACGCTCCTCGACCACACGGCAGTACTCTTCGGCTCGAACCTGAGCAATGCCAACTCCCACGACTCCACCAACCTCCCGATCCTCTTGGCGGGCGGCGGCTTCAAACACGGCCAGCACCTGTCGTATGACAAAAACAACAACACGCCGCTGTGCAACCTGTTTGTGTCGATGCTCCAGCAGTTAGGGATCGAGACGGATGCCTTTGGATCGAGTACCGGCACGCTGACGGGGCTGGAGGCATGAAGCGACTTCTCATGCTGAGCCTCGCCATGTGGGGCGTGGTCACCCCAGGATCACGGGCGGGCGCCGAGCCGGTAGGCGAGACGTTTCTTGCGCAGCATTGCCTCGGCTGCCACTCCGGGCCGACCGGCGAAGGAGGGCTCGATCTCATGGTCCTGCCGCGGGATCTTTCCAGCCACGATGCACGGGAACGGTGGATGCGGATTTACGACCGGATCGCCAACGGCGAGATGCCCCCGGAGGAAGAGCCAAGACCGCCAGCGGCCGAGCAACGGCTGTTCTTGGCCGGGTTGGCGGGCTGGATGACAGCGGCGGATCGGGATTTCGTGCACCGTGAGGGCCGCGCCCCACTACGTCGGCTCACGGCGACGGAGTATGAAAACGCCCTGCGGGATCTGTTGGCCGTTCCCGCGCTCGACGTGCTGGCGATGCTGCCGGAGGACGGCACCCGCCATGGCTTCGACAAACTGGGAGCCGGGCTCGATCTCTCATCGATCCAAATTCGACAGTACCTCGCCGCCGCCGACCGGGCCCTCGACATGGCGATCGCCACCCGGCCTGAGCCACCGCCGGTGATCAAGCAGCGGTTTGATGTGGCGACGATGCTGAAATTTCGGCAGAACCTCCAAAGCGGCGCGGCAGTGTTGCTGCGAAACGGCCAGCCTGAAACGCGATGGCATGGAGATGGACGCAAGGATCCAGCCGATCCACCGCTCGACAAGGCTGTCGAGGCGGCGGGGCTCGCGAAAGGAGCGACCGTGGGGTTTTTTTCACCCAACTTCGGCGGCCATGAAAAGTTCGTCAGCTTCACGCCGCCGTTCCCCGGCTCGTACCAACTGCGGCTGAGCGTGTGGAGTTTTTTCTGGAATGCAGGTCGCGTCGAGCGGGCGGCTCGGACAGAGGTGGCCATGCTCGATCCCGGCGATGGAAGCCCTCGGTATCTCGATGCGCCGCCGGGCGAACCGTTGGTTCACCAGATCGATGCCTGGCTGGGAGGCTCGGCCCCACCCCTCTTCGATGTCGCCTCGCTCACCAGTCGGGCACCGCGCGACAAGCGCCATGGCATCGCCGTCGATTGGATCGAAATCGAGGGGCCTCTGCATGAGTCGTGGCCACCGGAAAGCCACCGCCTGCTCTTCGGCGACCTGCCGATCAAGCCAATCACGAAGGGATCAGGCCGGCAGGCACCTCGCCGCCAGCCCTTGCAGTTGGCGAAGTGGACCTGGCCGCAGAAGAAAGACCTGCCTCGGACGGAGTGGGAACGGCCCGTTGAGACGGTCGTGAGCGAGGATCCATCAGCTGACGCCCACCGGCTGCTGGATGAGTTTTTGCCGCGAGCCTTTCGCCGTCCGATCGGTGCCGGGGAGATCGATTCCTTCGTGAAGATCGCCAACGACAGACTGGCCGCCGGCGACTGCTTCGAGGATGCGATGCGACAGGCTTATCGGGCCGTGCTCACCGCGCCGCAGTTTTTGTTTCGGCAGGAGGCTCCCGGTCGGCTCGATTCCCATGCGGTCGCCACGCGGCTGGCCCTCTGGCTGTGGAATGGTCCGCCGGATGATGCGCTGCTCGCAATCGCCGCCGCCGGCGGCTTGGTCGATCCCGACTCCGTGGCCGCGCAGGTCGACCGCATGCTCGCCGACCCGCGGTCGGACCGATTGATCGAGGATTTCACGAATCAGTGGCTCAAGCTCGCCGACATCGACGACACCGATCCTGACCGAGTTCTGTATCCGGAGTTTCAGCAGGGCTATCTGAAGGATTCGATGCTGGCCGAGAGCCGCGGTTTTTTTCGGGAACTGCTCAATGGCGATCTGCCGATCACAAGCCTCGTGAAGACTGATTTCGCGATGCTGAACGAGCGGCTCGCGCAGCACTATC
>JBIKNV010000157.1:0-6519 GCA_044358475.1 Pirellulales bacterium
GATGATGCCGACGGCCAGCCCCAGAGCAGCCACCCACCGCCGATACGCCTGATCACAACCAGCCTGCATGGTGACTATTCCCCCTCAAGCGAGACGAGCGGAAGCTAAAAGTCACCCACGGGATTGCCATCTCTCTTGTCTCCGAGATTTCGCCACACGCCTGAGGCGACCGTGTTATCCACCCCCCGCACCGAGCCATCACAGAACACCGCATTCACACCACCGACATGCATGCTGCGGGCGTAGTTGCGAAGTGTTGCAGAAGAAGTGGTGTTGGCCGTGCACGGAGCACCCGGCCACGTCGTTGTCACGCACCCATAGTTGACATCAGACACGGTTGTATTCGGTGGCTCTTGCGTACTGAATCCATATTCGCCCCACCCACCACCATGCCAATAGGCTCCGATCTCGCCAAATTGAAATGTCCCAGTTTTTGGCCCACGGACGATTCCCTCCGATGCCATGATCGTCTTGCTGGTGCCGTCGGTGCAGTGCTTGGTCGCATGGCCGATCACAGCATTTGCGATCGTTCGAGGGCCGAACATTCCGGGGGTGTTGCCCGTGTACCCGGCAGATCCATAGCAGACCGCATAGTTGCCCACCATGTAGCCGCTATTGACACTGCGAACGCCATGCGAGATGGGATCGGATGGGCACTTGTACATCGAAATCAATACGCCGGGCAGCGTTCTCGACGCGACCTTCGGGTTCGTGCTCGTTCCTATCTGGTGGACAAACCAAGCCCGGTCTGCCTCGTATGCATCGGATATCGACTGTTCTTCAGTGAACGGAAGAAGACGATGAAACCACATATCCCGCCGATGATAGCTCAATGGATCACCACTAACAGTAGCACTACCCGTAAACACATCAGACGACGTCGCAGCCTTGAAGGGGTGAGGCGAGGGATCCGCCCCCGAATCGGAGAAACCGTAGGGAAACCCGTTCCGCGCATCGTGATAGTTTTGCATCGCCAGGCCGAGCTGCTTCAAATTGTTGATGCAACTCGACCGACGGGCCGACTCCCGCGCCGCCTGCACCGCGGGCAGCAGGAGGCCGATCAACACTCCGATGATCGCGACCACCACCAAAAGCTCGACTAAGGTAAAACCTCGCTTGATTGGCAGCCTTGCTCGGTTATTGATCGCCCGTGTGGTATTGATGTTCTGATTCCCCATGAAACACCGTTTTTTTGAGAAGAGCGATTTCGAAGGGTCACCGATGATGTCGTTGCGGCCGTTATTCATCTGCAATCTCTCATCAACCCCGACCATCAACCCCGACCATCAACCGCTAGCCCCCCATTTACTTTAACACGGTTGTCCTGCGGAGAACACAAGGAAAATCTCTTTCGATTCTTAGGGTCGGCATTTCAATTGCGTGAAGTCGCGCGTCATGGTTTTGGTGTCTCACCATCGAGCGTTTGCTTGCCAGACCCGTACCAAGGCTCCCGCCGGCTCGGGCATACCGCATTGATGTCAGCGGTTGCCGTCAGGGAACAGTTTCCGTGGGTCGGGTGGAGTTCGGTGTCGCCAGGAGGTTTCGTCATGATCGACGATCTGCCCGCGGGCAGCCCGCCACTCTGCCTCGACTTCGGTAAACCAGGCAGCGTAGGCCGCCGTGAGCCGGGCCACGACATCCGGATGATCCACGGCCACATCCCGGGCTTCACCGGGATCAGCGTCGAGGTCGTAGAGCTCCGGCCTGGCCGACACCACGCCGGCATAGTCGGGAAGTTCGGCGTCGAGCGGCATCTCCCAGTGGGCATGGGTCAGGCCGCGCTGGTAGGAGAGGTTGTCGCGGACAACGTTCTTGCGCATCGTCTCGGGGATTGGGGGCCAGACAAGTTTCCAGCGGCCGTGGCGAATTGCGGCGTTGCTGTAGGCAACAGGCGTATAACGGGTGCGTTGAAAAAAGAGCGGCCGCTCGGCACGGTCTGCGGCCGCATCTCCGGTGAGCAGCGGGAGCAGATTCACGCCGTCGAAGGGCTTTGAGCCATTCACCGCCCGAATGCGACAGGCCGCCAGCGCGGTCGGCAGCCAGTCGCAGCCATGAACCGGTGTGTCGATAACGGTGCCGGCAGGAATGCGCCCTGGCCAGGCGACGATTCCCGGCACGCGGATTCCCTGCTCCAGCACGTCCCCCTTGGTGCCACGGAACGGCCCATGATACCGATTCCCGGTCTGCCCCTTGATTCCCGACCAGACAAGATTGGCGCCGTTGTCACTCGTGAAGATCACGAGTGTATGCTCCCGGAGCCCCGCCTCGTCGACCGTTGCCAGCAGCCGGCCGATGCCGGCATCCATCTGCTCGATCATCGCGTAGGTGATGGCCACGGCGTGGTCGCCGCGACCGGCCAGGCGGGCGGCATACGTGTCGACGAGCGGCTGCGGAGCCTGGAGCGGTGGGTGGATCGCCGCTGGGGCAAACACGACCGCAAAAGGCTGTTCGGCTGCGGCCGACTCCCGCACGAAGGCGGCCGCCTCATCGGCCAGCACGTCGCTCAGATGGCGGCCGTCATGGGGCTCGACCCGGCAGGTTTCCGGCTGCCCGTCCGCAGCCGCCGTTCGCCGCTCCAACTGCCACTGCTCGAAGTCGTGCGCACCGTTGGCAAAGCCGACAAACCGGTCGAACCCGCGGCGGTGCGGCAGGTAGTCGTCGAGGTAGAGGCCGCTATGCCACTTGCCGATGTAGGCGGTGGCGTAGCCTGCGGCCCGGAAGTGGTCGCCGATCGTCCGCTCGCTCAGGTCGATCCGGTCAACGCCCCGATTGCTCGATACATCGACCGCGCCAGTGCGATGGTTCCAACGGCCGGTCAGGAATCCGGCTCGGGCAGGCGAGCAAAGCGGCGACGGCGAGTAGCAGGCGGTGAGGCGAACGCCCTCCCGGGCGAGCCTGTCGAGCACCGGTGTGTCACGATCAGAATCACGTTCGTGCGCTCGGCCAGTGCATCGGCTGCGACCACGCCGACCAACGCGGCCAACGCCAGCGGCCAGACACTCACGCCCGCACCTCAAAGCCCTCGCGTTGCGGCCGTGAGAGCATGGCATCGGCTTCGGCGTCATCGACGAACCGGCTAGCCGCGGCGTTCCACTTCACCGGCCGCCCCAGCCGGCAGGCGATGTTGCCGAGGTGACAGGTCGTCGCGCTCGCATGCTGGCTGACCACGTCGGAGATCGGCTGCCTGCGAGCCTCAACACAATCGAAAAAGTTGCCCATGTGGTTGATGATCGCCTCGATCTTGCCAGCCCTCTCTGGACGGCCGGTATTGTCGAAGTCGTACACCGAGAATTTCTCGCGGGGCAACGGTCGGTCGACGAGATCCTCCACCGGCTTGCCTGTGAGGCTGCCGCGGTTGACGAAAATGCGGCCTTCGCTGCCGGTGAACATGATCCCATCGCGGCCGTGGTCGGCGACAGTCATCGTCACGTCGTTTGGGTACCGATAGTGAACGGCAAATTCCCGCGGCACAGTAAAACCATTCGGGGTGGTCGGGTAGCGGGCGGTGCCACTGACCTCGATCGGCTCGCTCCCGATCGCCCACTGAGCGATGTCCAGATGATGGGCTCCCCAGTCGGTCATCTGACCCCCGGAGTACTCGAGCCACCAACGAAAGGTAAAGTGCGTTCGCTCCTTGATATAGGGAACGCTTGGTGCTTGGCCCAGCCACAGGTTCCAATCGAGGCTCGCCGGCGGATCCGAAGGCTGAAACGGTCCCCCCACCTCATTGGCACCGATGACGACATCCACCTGCTGGAGTTTCCCCAGTCGGCCGTGCCGCACCATCTCGACGGCCATCCGAAAACGCTGGTCGCTGCGCTGCCAAGAACCCACCTGCACGACGCGGCCGCTTTGCTTGACCGCCTTGAGGATCTCCGCGCCCTCAGCGACCGTCAGCGTGAGCGGCTTCTCGCAATAGACGTCCTTCCCCGCCTGCACGGCGTCGATGATCATCTTCGCATGCCAGTGATCGGGGGCCCCGATGAGCACGACGTCCACCCGCGTGTCGTCGAGCACGCGGCGGTAGTCTTGATGGCGGGCAGCAACACCGGCGTAGATCTCTGCGGGTGTCACCTTGACCTGCTGGCTGACCTTTGGATCGACCGCGGACAGGTCGAGCACCGCCCGATCGACATCGGCGATCGCCACGATCTCGCCATGAGGCTTTGCCCGCTCGGCGATCACGCTGCCTTGGTAGCGAATGCCGATGACCCCGATGCCGGGCCGCGAATTTTTCAGCCGCGGTGTCGCTGCCGGCTGGGTCTCGGCTGCCGATCCCGCACGAACCATCGCCAGCGTCGCCGCCGCTGACGTGCCGAGAAATGCCCTGCGATCCATGTGTTGCCTCCGCCGCTGAGTGGATGTCGACTTGACCCCGTAGTATGGACAGTGAACACCGACTTTGTCATGCAGTTTTTGCACCGCGGACCACAGGTTTTGCGGCCTCCGCCGCGGCTGGGCGACAACGCAGTATCATGCCAGGATACAACGGTCTGTCGGGCGGAGTAGTGATGCGGAATTTCAAGCGAAAAACCCCACAGGCCGATGCCCGCACGCCACCCCATGTGGCCCTGCTCGTGGAGACGTCGCGCACGTATGGCCGCGACATTCTCCGAGGCGTGCATCGGTGGATGCAGGAGCATGGGCCATGGTCGGTGTTTCTCGAACTTCGTGGCCTCGATTCATCGGTGCCGCGATGGCTGCGGAGCTGGCAGGGCGACGGGATCCTCACCCGCACCGGCTCGGCGGCCATGGACAGAGCAATCACCGCGACAGGCCTGCCGGCTGTTGAACTGCGGGCCTCGAGGCTGGCGCATGGCCGGCCCTTCGTGGGAGTCGATAACCACGAGCTCGGTCAGATGGTGGCCCGGCACCTTGCCGACAATGGCTTTACCGCCTTCGCTGTCTTCGACGTCGACACCGAAACATACTTCGAGGAGCGTCGCGACGGATTTCGGAAATTCGTCGAGGACCGCGGCTGCATCTGCCACGCTTACCATGCCGGCCGCACCGGTGAGCACCCGACCGACTGGGAGCGACATCAGGCCGCGGTGGCCGACTGGGTTACTTCGCTCCCCAAGCCGATCGGCATCCTCGCCTGCACTGATCAGCTCGGGTTCTGGCTGCTCGATGCCTGCCGGAGGGCCGGCATCGCCGTGCCTGAGGAGGTGGCAGTGGTGGGAGTGGAAAACGATGAAACGCTCTGCCAGATGGCAGGCCCCCGGCTGTCGAGTGTGGCCTTCGATGGTGACCGCGTCGGCTACGAGGCGGCGGCCCTCCTTGACCGCCTCATCCGCGGTGAGCCACAGCCATCCGAGCCGGTGGTGGTGCCGCCACGGGGCATCGTGACGCGGCAGTCGAGCGACATCGTGGCGGTCGCCGATCAGGAAGTGGCGGCAGCTGTGCGGCTCATCCGCGAACATGCCTGTCACGGGCTGACGGTGTCGGAGGTGGTCGATCGGATCGGTCTGTCGCGAACTGCGCTCGAGCGGAAGATGAAAGCTGCGATCGGCCGGACGCCTGGCGAGGAGATCGTGCGGGTGCGGTTTGCCCGTGTGAAGGCGTTGCTCCAGGAGACCGACCTCACGCTCGCCGCCATCGCCGATCGCTGCGGCATGGAGCACCCGCAATACATGGCGGAGGCCTTCAAGAAGCGGTTCGGGGTGACTCCGGGAGTTTTTCGCAGGCGGCACCGGGATGGCTGACGGAACTCGCCACAGGAGACACTCGATCAGCGGCTTTTCAAGTCGAAATTGATCTCGTTGGGTCCAGCGGCAACCTCGGCCGTGAGCTTTGTCTGCACGTGGTACTTCGCCGGCAGCCGCTCCTTGGTTTCGACAAAGTTGCCATCCTTGTCGTAGCCCTCACCGCCAGTTCGAATCTCGACGCGATGGCTCCCGATCAACGCTCCAGCGTGGTCGGCATCATAGGTCACTTCGTAGCGGCCGGCCTCATCCGTAAACCCGTGAGCCCCATGCCCTTGGGGCCCGGTGGGCACAAACGAGATAAAAGCTTTCGGCAGAGGCTGCCCGTCCAGCGTGACGATGCCGGTGACCAGCCCGAGGGGTGGCGGTGGTGCAACCTTCTTGCCACAGCCGACGCCCAGCAGGGCAAAGCCAACCGCAAGCATCGCCAAAGCCTGCCCGCACCGCTTGCCCATCTGTTCCATCCCTTCCTCAACTCGCTCGCTTCGCATCAGTAGTCACCCGACATCGGCTGGCCATCAGCAATGGCGATCAGGTTGCGGAGGATAGAGAGGCCCAGCGTGTCTTGAAAAAACCGCGTCGAGCCATCCGCCATTGCACACAGAGCGCCGCGCGGATGGTAGGAGATAAATACACGGCTTGCTCTGCTGTCAGCGGAATCAATGAGTGCTCTCGGCTCATTAAACCCGTGTAATCCGCAGGCAAGCCCGTCGCGGATACCAAATGAACTCCGCTCGCGAGAGCCTCGCACACAAAAGACGCACCCTGCCTGCGGCATCACGGATCCAAAGTACGAATACCCTTGGGCAGGGTC
>JBIKNV010000158.1:0-6338 GCA_044358475.1 Pirellulales bacterium
CTCGTCTGCAAGGGCTTCAATGCCGACTTCGACGGCGATCAGATGGCCGTGCATCTCCCGCTGTCGATCGAGGCGCAGGTGGAGGCCCACACGCTGATGTTGGCAACCAACAACATCTTCAGCCCCGCCAATGGCGCCCCGATCATCTCGCCGTCACAGGACGTTGTGATGGGATGCTATTACCTCACGATGGCCCTTCCGGGCCGTGGCGGCGAAGGGATGGTGTTTCGCGGGTTTGCCGAAGTGGAACTGGCTCATTCGCTCGGCAAGGTCGACACGCACGCCAAGATCAGGGTCAAGCTGCCGGCCAACCGCAGCCTGAAGATCGAGGGAGAGGCTCCCGGTGCGCCCGGAGCGGTGGTCGAGACAACGGCCGGCCGTGTGCTGTTCAACTCGATCCTTCCGGAAGGGATGCTCTTCTACAACCTGCCGATGCGGTCGAGCGAACTGGCCCGCGTTATTTCCGACTGTTACCAGGCGCTGGGCCGGCGAAAGACAATCGACCTGCTCGACGACATGAACCGCGTCGGCTTCAGCTGGAGCACCAAGAGCGGCCTCTCGTTCGCGACCGACGATCTGATCACGCCGGAAACGAAGGTGAAGATCATCGGCGACGCCGAAAAGAATGTGCTCAAGATCATGAAGCTCTACCAGCGGGGCGTGATCACCGACGGGGAGCGATACAACCAGGTGCTCGATGCTTGGACGCATGCCCGTGAGCAGATCACCAAGGAGATGATGGCGGAGTTGGAGCAGGACACCGATGCCAAGCCGAATCGTCGCGGTGGCTACGTCAACCCGATTCATTTGATGGCGCACTCCGGGGCTCGCGGTGGCGTCGAACAGATCCGACAGCTGGCCGGCATGCGCGGCCTCATGGCCAAACCGTCGGGCAAGATCATCGAGACGCCGATCAAGGCGAACTTTCGCGAGGGGCTCACGGTGCTCGAGTACTTCAGCTCGACCCACGGCGCCCGCAAGGGGCTGGCCGACACGGCCCTGAAGACGGCCGATTCTGGCTACCTCACCCGCAAGCTGGCGGACGTGGCCCAAAACGTCGTCGTGACGATGCACGACTGCGGCACGACGCAGGGCATCACCAAGGGTGTGATGTATCGCGGCGAGAAGGTGGAGGTGAGTCTCGCCGATAGTATCCGCGGCCGTGTCAGCCTCTCCGACATCCGCAACTCCAAGACCGACGAGATCGTGGTTCGGGAGAACGAGTTGATCACGGTGCCGATCGCCAGGCAGATCGAGTCGCTCGGGCTGGAGAAAATCCAGGTGCGGAGCCCACTGACGTGCGAGGCGCCGCTGGGTGTGTGCCGGCTCTGCTACGGGATGGATCTCTCAACCGGCTCGCTCGTTGAAGAGGGTATGGCAGTGGGTATCATTGCCGCCCAGAGCATCGGTGAGCCAGGCACCCAGCTGACGATGCGGACGTTCCACATCGGCGGTGTGGGCCAGCGAGCGATCGAAGAAAACGAGAGCCGCGCCAAGAAGGCAGGCACCGTTCGCTTCACGCGGCTCCGCACCGTGACGAGCGAGGAAGGAGACCAGATCGTTCTCGCTCGTAACGGTGAGATCGCCATCATCGATGACAAGGGCAACGAACTGGAAAAGTTCGACATCCCCGCCGGTGCCATCCTGAAGGTCAAGGAAAATGATGTGGTGAAGCCGGGCGCTGTGCTCGTGCAATGGGATCCGCACTCGATTCCGATTCTCTCGGAAGTGGCCGGTCGCGTCCGCTATGAGGAAGTGATCGAAGGCGAGACGGTCCGCCTGGAAAAAGACCCCAGCGGCCACATGCGTCGCATGATCATGGAACACAAGGGGGTGTATCACCCGCAGGTTGTACTGGAGGACGAGTCGGGCAAGATCCTCGAGTTCTACTACCTCCCTGAAAAGGCCTACATCGAGGTGGTCGAGGGCGAGTTCGTCAAGGCCGGACACGTTCTGGCCAAGACACCCCGCGAGGCTGCCGGTACGCAGGACATCACCGGCGGCCTACCCCGCGTGACGGAGATTTTCGAGGCTCGTAAGCCAAAGGATCCGGCGATCATGGCCGAGATCGACGGCAAGGTCGAACTGCTTGGCGAGAAGCGTCGTGGTAAGCGAACGATCATCGTCAAGAACGAAAGCGGAATGGAGCGGGAGCACCTCATTACCCATGGCAAGCACCTCCGGGTGCATGCCGGCGACATCGTTCGGGCTGGCGAAGCGCTCGTCGACGGCCCGTTGGTGCCCCACGACATCCTGCGGATCTCCGGTGAGGAAGAGGTGCAGAAGTACCTCGTCCGCGAGATTCAAAATGTGTACCGCAGCCAGCGGGTGGAGATCGACGACAAGCACATCGAGATCATCGTTTCGCAGATGCTGCGAAAGGTGAAGATCGAAACCGTTGGTGACACTGACCTCTTGCCCGGCAGCGTGCTCGACAAGTTCGAGTTTCGCAAGGCCAACGATCGCATCGCCACATCCTTGAAGATCACGGATAAGGGCGACAGCGAATTTGCCGAGGGCAGCATCGTCCCCAAGGACACGCTTGCCGAAACGAACGCTACGGTCGAAGCGCTCGGCGGCGCACCGGCCAAGGGCACGAAGCCAAAACCCGCCACGGCAAGCACGCAGTTGTTGGGCATCACCAAGGCCAGCGTGCAGAGTTCGAGTTTCATCTCGGCGGCAAGTTTCCAGGAGACCACGAAGGTGCTTACCGAAGCGGCTCTGGCCGGCAAGGTCGACAACCTCGTAGGTCTCAAGGAGAACGTCATCCTCGGCCATCTCATTCCGGCCGGAACGGGCTTCAACACGTTCCAGTCGGCGGAGGTCCGCGTCCGGCCCGAGGCCCTGGAATCGCTGCGACTCGACGGTCGTAACGAACTGACTCGCTCGTTCCCGCTGCTGGAGGCTCCCGCCCCCGGTGAAGAGGCCGCCCTGGCCGCTGAAGGTGGTGAAGTCGCGATCCTGGAAGAGCCGTCGGAAGAGACGGGCGGCGAATAGCTCTCATCCTGCCTCCGCCAAGGGTTGCCCACGTCGCGCCAGCACGCGACCCAGGTGGCTTTTTTTGAATTGGCCTGATCCGCGAAGTAGTGTCGATATATCTGGGAAGTCCAGATGAGCTTCGACCTACCACCTTCCGGAGATGCGCCCGATGCGTCGCTGCCAAACCCTTTCCCGTGGGCTCACCATGACGCTGGCAGCCTTGCTGCTCGTCGGCTGGTCTCAGCGCGTGATGGCTCAGGGCTATGGCCCCGCCACACCTCCTCCCCCGCCCATCGCCGAGGACGGCACGATCCACTGGGGCACGTTCTTCAAGTCAGCTTCGGTCCAGCAGGCGTATGAGCGGCTCTGGAACCTGGGAGCCTGCCGGGGCACGAACAAGCGGATCACGATCCCGGTCGAGAACAACAAGATGCAGATCGACAGTCTGCCGGAGGCCGAGTTCCAGGGCATCGTGCAGGCGGCTGCCGGAACGGTGGCCGGTGGGCTGATCGTGTTCACGGAGTCTGGCGCCGTCGGAGACATCTCCCCGACGTTCGTGGCGCAACTGCATCCGGCCGGCGTGTCGGGCCTCCATGTGAGTGGTCCAGCATCGGCCGCCGTGTTGGCGGCTGGGATGACCGTGCGACTCCATGCGATGATCGACCCGAAGGGCCGTGGCATGGACGACGTGGAAACCATCGAGATCGTCACCCCGCCACGCGATTTTGAGCCAGCTCCGCTCGAGCCAGGGAGCCGCCACGAGATCGTCGGCCGCGTCACTGGCGTTCGTGGGGGCGCGATGACGATTCAGGTACCGTCGCCGGCCGGCGGAATGCGTCGGCTCTTTCTGCCGCTTTCGGAAGACGTGGTAGTCCGCTTCGATGCCGCCCAGGTCGAGTATGTTGCAGCGGGTGACCGCATCTCGCTGACCGGTCGCCTCTGGACGGGTGAGGGCTCGATGGCCGCAGGCACGATCTTCGCATCGGATGCCGTGGTTACGAAACAGCAGTGACCCCGCTCTCCACGGACCAGGCTTGATTCGACTGACGTGCCAGTTCCGGCAGCGGTTGTGCTGAATCTGCCGGTTGGCCGCAGCGGCTGGCGGCCCCCCTCGCGGCGACGATAGACTGCGAATTCCGCAGGATCTGGACTCATGAAATCGAACAAGTGGATCGTCAGCGACGCCGGTACGACTCCGGTCGTTACGGTTGCTGACCGAACACTTCGCAAGCGGCTGCTCGCGGTATGGACGATCCTGCCGCGGGCCTGCGAGCCGGCCGACGACCCGGAGCAGGTTCACCAGTTGCGGGTGGCGACACGCCGAGCGCTCGCAGCCCTCAAGGCCTTCGACAAACTGCTGCCGTCCAAGCGACGGGCATGGTTTGAGAAGCAACTTCGGCGGCTGCGGCGGGCTGCTGGTGAGGCCCGCGATCTTGACGTGCTCACCACTCGCCTCGCCCACGATCTGCAACGCGGTGCCGCGCAGATATCTCGCAGCATGACCTCGTCGGCAGGTGGCCGAACCGCTCGTGGTCGCCTCGTGGCGATGCTGTCGCGGCAGCGTGTCGTGTCACGACAGCCCATCCGCGAGCGCTACGAGCAACTCCTCGAGGCCGACTGGGCAAAGCGGACCGAACGCCTCTTGGAAGGGATGGAACGCGGCGCGGGCCGCAAGCACGGCACGTTCGCAGTCTACGCTCGCCGCCGCTTTCGGCCGATCGTCGGCCATTTCTTCACCGCCGCCGATCGCCGGATGCAAACAGCCGAGGAACTCCACGCCTTTCGCATCGAAGGCAAAAAAATCCGCTACATCCTCGAGATCTTCGCAACGGTGTTTCCTGAACGGGTCCGAACCCGCTGCCACGCGGCGCTGGAGGAACTGCAGGAGACGCTGGGCGACTTCACCGACCATGCGGCGGCAGCTGACCGATTTCGTCGCTGGTCGCGCGAGGACAATGCATCCGCCCACCGCGATGTGCTTGAGCGGCTTCGACGACATGAGCAGCGGCTGGCCAATCGGTCCCGCAAGGATTTTGCAAAGTGGTGGGATGGCGATCGCCGCCTGTCGCTCCGCCGCACGTTCAATCGCACGCTCCGCCGTCGCTCCGCCTGACCTCGGCTCGCCCCATGCCTCGCCGCCCGACCGCCTGCCGTTGCTGGCTCGCCTGCTTGGTTGTCATCGTGCCTACCGGCTGCTGGCGGGCGACCGATCCATCCGGCGAACTGCTGCCGACTGGCACCGCCCCGCCCGGCATGGTGTGGATTCCCGGCGGCGGCTTCGACATCGGCTGCGAGGATCCGCGGAGCCTGCCTCATGGCGGCCCCGATCCAATGAATGACGCACGCCCCATCCACCGGGTGCACGTAGACGGCTTCTGGATCGATGCCACGGAGGTCACCAACACGGAGTTCGCGGCCTTCGTCACCGCGACCGGCTACGTCACGGTCGCCGAGAGGACGCCCTCGGCTGCCGACTTTCCGGGGGCACCGCCGGAAAACCTCGTGGCCGGCTCGATCGTGTTTACGCCACCGCAGGAGGCCGTGCCGCTCCGGGACGAAACCGGGGCCGCCCATCTCCGCTGGTGGAACTACGTGCCCGGCGCCAACTGGCGGCACCCGCTCGGACCGGGCAGTTCGCTCGAGGGGCATGCGAACGACCCGGTGGTGCAGGTCGCCTACGAGGATGCTCTCGCCTACGCGGCGTGGGCGGGGAAGCGGCTACCGACTGAGGCTGAGTGGGAGCGGGCCGCTCGCGGTGGCTTGGAAGGAGCAACCTATCCATGGGGCGACGAGTTCCGGCCCGACGACCGCTGGATGGCCAACACCTGGCAGGGCCACTTTCCCGACGAAAACACGGCCGCGGATGGTTTTGCAGGCATTGCGCCGGTCGGCTCCTATCCTCCCAACGCGTACGGCCTCCATGACGTGTCGGGCAACGTGTGGGAATGGTGCAGCGACTGGTATCGCCCCGACACGTATGTCACACAGATCCGCCGCGCCCGCGATGGCATCAGCAATCCCCAGGGCCCCCCTGACAGCCTCGACCCCCAAGAGCCGGGCCAGCCGAAGCGGGTGCAACGGGGTGGATCATTTCTGTGCTCGGAGCAGTATTGCGCCCGCTACATCGTCGGCACCCGCGGCAAAGGCGAAATCTCGAGCGCCACCAACCACATCGGGTTTCGGTGCGTGAAGTCACCGTAGCCCGCATCACGCCGATCAACGCGGGCGTCCGGGACTGACCGTGCCACATCGCCGGACGCTCGCTACGGCCCTCCGGGCCTTCGCTCTCTCGGAGGAAACCTCGCTTTCGCCATCCTGGCTGCGCTCGGTTTCCTACGCCGGCTCCGTGGCACGGTCAG
>JBIKNV010000159.1:0-6328 GCA_044358475.1 Pirellulales bacterium
GTCATGCCACGCTTGCGTGTCGTCATCGTCACGACCGTCGCACTCGCTCCAGTCATTCGGTCGGTGAAAACAGTTCATGGGGCCACTGGTTGTCGGGGCATGGTGCGACCTGTGAAGCGTGGGAAATAGGGATCTTTCGGCAGGTGCGTCAAGGGCATGCGGGCTCTGGCCGCCGGCCGAGGCCGCCCTCGCCGCCACGGCGGTTTGACACCCGGGGCGTGGTGACCCTAGATTCCTCGAATTACCGAGTTTCGCTGTATGGGATTATCAGTGCTCATCGACCTCGGGCAGGTTGCCCAGCGGCTCGGACTGCCGGAGCCCCACGTGGCGGCGGCGGTTCGACTGTTGGATGAAGGCAACACCGTTCCCTTCATCACCCGCTACCGTCGTGACCAGACTGGCGGGCTCGACGAGATCGATATCCGTCGCATCGCGGAGAGCGTGGCCAAGGCCCGTCAACTGGCCGAACGCAAGCAGACGATCCTGCGGACGATCCAGGGCCAGGGCAAGCTGACGCCGGAACTGGAGCAACGGATCCAGACGGCCGAGAGTTCAAAGCAACTCGAGGATCTCTATCTGCCCTACAAGCCCCGCAAGCTGTCGCTGGCCGAGATCGCCCGACAGCGCCGGCTGGAGCCGTTGGCGCGGGAGATCCTCGCGGCCGACGCGGCTGCCGCCGACCTGGATGCCCGGGCGGCTGACTTCATCGATGCCGACGTGCAGGTGACATCGGTGGCCGACGCATTGTTGGGCGTCGGCCATATCATCGCGCATGAATTCAGTGAGCGGGCCCCCCTGCGGCAGCGGCTCAGGGGCATCCTCGGCCGTGCCGGAAGGCTGCGGAGCCAGCGAGTTGAGGTGGAAGGCAAGCCGGTGTCGAAAGACGCCAAGCACTATCGTGACTACTTCGATTATTCCGAGCACATCGACCGGGTGCCGCCGCACCGCGTGCTGGCGATCAATCGTGGTGAGCGGGCCCGGCTGCTCAAGGTGCGGGTGGAGGGCCCCGAGGAGGAGATGCAGGCGGCCGCCGAGGAACTGCTCGTGCCGGTTGGCCACCCGCATGCGGAGTTTCTTCGGGCCTGCGTTCGCGACTCGCTGCAGCGGCTCGTGCTCCCGAGCCTCGAACGGGAAATGCGACGGGAGATCACCGAGGCCTGCGAAGAACATGCCGTAGCGGTGTTTGCCCGCAACCTCCGCAACCTCCTGCTCCAGCCGCCCGTGTCGGGCCGCCGGGTGCTCGCCATCGATCCTGGGTTCAAGAGTGGCTGCAAGGCGGTGGTGATCGATGAATACGGCACTCCGGTCGATCACGCCGTGCTTCACATCATCGGTCAGAAGGAAAAGAAAGAGGCCGCCGTCCGCAAGATCGTGGAGATGGTGACGACCCATCACTGCAGCGTGATCGCCGTCGGCAACGGCACCGCGGGCCGTGAAGTGGAGACGCTGGTGGCCGAACTGGTGACCGGTGAACTGCAGTCGCTCGATGTCGCCTACGTGATCGTCAACGAGGCGGGGGCGAGCGTCTACTCGACGAGCGGCTATGCCCGCGAGGAATTGCCCGGCCACGAGGCGGCGATCCGGGGATCGATTTCAATCGGCCGCCGGCTGCAGGATCCGCTCTCGGAACTCGTGAAGATCGAGCCGGCAAACATCGGCGTGGGTCTCTACCAGCACGACGTCAAGGCACGCCATCTCCATACCTCGCTCGACGGCGTCGTGGAGAGCTGCGTGAACTATGTCGGGGTCGATGTGAACACGGCCAGCCCGGCCCTGCTGCGGTATGTGTCGGGTCTCAATCAGGCCACCGCCCGAAACCTCCATGAGTGGCGGGCGAAGAACGGCCCGTTTGCTTCCCGGCAGCAACTGCTCGACGTGCCGGGCTTTGGCGACAGCGCGTTCGTGCAGGCAGCCGGCTTCCTGAAGATTTCCGGTGGCGAAAACCCGTTCGACACCACCTGGATCCACCCCGAAAGTTATGCGATCGCCGAGAAGGTGCTCGAGCGGCTGGGCGGCGCGGTGAGCGATCTCACCACGCGGCCCGGGACCGAGACGCTCGCCCAGCGGGTGGCGGCTGTCGACCTCGACGTGTTGTCCGCGGAGCTCGGCGTGGGGCGGCTCCTGTTGGCCGACATCATCGAGCAGCTTCTTCGACCCGGCCGGGACCCTCGTGACGATCTGCCGCAGCCCTTCTTCAAGAAGGGCGTGTTGAAGCTCGAGGACTTGGAAGTTGGGATGGAGTTGCAGGGGGCCGTGCTCAACGTCGTCGACTTTGGGGCGTTTGTCGACATTGGTCTTCACGACAGCGGCATGGTGCACATCAGCCAGCTCTCCCGCCGCTACGTTCGTGATCCCCATGACGTTGTCTGTGTGGGGCAGGTGGTGAACGTGTGGGTGCTGGAGATCGACAAGGCCCGGCGGCGAGTGGCGCTCACGATGATCAAGCCCGGCACTGAGCCGAAGAAGCCGGAGCGAAAAGAGCAGCGTTCCCGGAAGCCGCCGGCTCGCCAGTCGGAGGAAGCCAGGCCGCAGGCAGCCCCGCAGGATGCCGTGGCGCCGCCGCGGCCGCCGCAGTCACGTCGTCATCGGGAGGTGAAGAAGCCTCCACAGGAGCGTGGCCCGCGAACCTACACGGTCGCCTCCAAGAAGCCCGTCAAGCCGATCACGAAGGAGATGCAGGAAGGCAAGGAGCCGCTCCGCACATTCGGCGACCTGAAGCAGTTTTTCGAGAACCGCGATTCGGGCGAAGCGACCGAGTAGGGCAGGCTGGAGGTGTCGGCTCTCGTGTCAGCCCGCCGGCTTGCGCCTGGCGGCTGAGTGGGAAACACCGGCTTGCGCCTGGCGGCTGAGTTGGAAACACCGGCTTGCGCCTGGCGGCTGAGTTGGAAACACCGGCTTGCGCCTGGCGGCTGAGTGTGAGAACGGCAGCGCGTGGCGGCTGAGTGTGGAACGACGGCTGCCTGGCGGGAAACGCTTGCGACGGCGTGAAACTACCGTTCGCGAAACGTGATCCGCCCCTTGGTGAGGTCGTAGGGCGAAAGCTCAACCTTCACCTTGTCGCCTGGGACGATACGGATGAAGTTTTTCCGCATCTTGCCGGCCACGTGGGCGTTCACAATGTGGCCGCCGGCGATCTGCACCCGAAATCGCGTGTTGGCGAGGGCCTGGGTGACCACGCCTTCGACCTCAAGTGCCTGTTCTTTCTCCACCATCAGATTCCTTATCACAAAAACGAAACGGAGCAATGACTGTATCCCGCGGGCATCCGGGCGTCTACCTACACGTGGAAAAAGCCAAGCGTGACCTCTCAGGGGGCGGTGCCGCAGCCCCCGGGCTCGCGCCCGGGGCTGGGTGGAGTTCTGCGAACCACCGGGTCACGCTCCACCGCCCGCCTGGAGGGCGGGCTTACGAGAGCGACCGGAGGTCGCCAAGAAACCCGAGGCCAGGATGGCGAGGGTTTCTTGAAGATAGCCGCAGGGCGCAAGCCCGCGGGATGACGCATCAGCCGGCGCCGCCGTAACCCCCCGGGCTCGCGCCCGGGGCTTTCTTGGGCAGCACGCAGCGAGCCGGCGGACGGTCAGTCGTCGTCGCCGCCAGCCTCGGGGGCCGCGCCGGTGGCCTTCCACCGCAGGAAAGCGTCGAGGAAACCGTCGAGGTTGCCGTCGAGAACGCTCTGGAAATTGCCCACATAGAAGCCGGTCCGCTGGTCCTTCACCCGTTGGTCGGGGTGCAGAAAATAGTTGCGGATCTGGGAGCCGAAGCCAGTCTTGGGCTGTTGCTTGTAGCGGGCGAGTTGCTCCGCCTCTTTCTTCTCTTCTTCCAAGCGGGCCAGGCGGGCACGCAGCATCTTGATTGCCGTGGCTCGGTTCTTGTGCTGGCTGCGTTCGCTCTGGCATTGCACGACGATCCCTGTGGGCAGGTGCGTGAGCCGGATCGCGCTCGAGGTCTTGTTCACGTGCTGGCCGCCGGCGCCGCTGGCCCGGAAGACATCTTCGCGGATGTCTTCGTCATCAATCTCCACTTCGGTGTCGTCGTCGGCGATCTCCGGCGCCACGTCGACAGCCGCGAAACTCGTCTGCCGCTTGCCCTCGGAGTTGAACGGGCTGATCCGGACGAGCCGGTGGATGCCGGTCTCTCCCTTCAGGTAGCCGTAGGCCCACGGACCACGAATGGCGACCGTGGCGCTCTGAATACCGGCCACGGCATCGTCTTGCCGGTCGAGGAGTTCCACGTCGCAGTCGTGCTTGGCGGCCCATGCGGAGTACATCCGCAGGAGCATTTCGGCCCAGTCATTGGCGTCCGTGCCGCCGTCGCGGGCATGGATCGACACCAGCGCGTCGCACGAGTCGTGGGTGCCGGAAAGAAGCGATGTCAGTTCGAGGGCATCGACCAGATTCTCCAGCCGATCGGCCTCGGCGGCCAGTTCCTTCTCCAGCGACTCGTCTTCGCGGGCGAGTTCCTCGAGCGCCTCGAGATCGCCGGCGACGGCAAGGGCCTCTTCGAGTGGCTTGAGGATGGAGTTGACGGTCTTGAGCGCGGCAACGGTGGCCTGGGCTTTTTGGTTGTCGTCCCAGAAACCAGCCTGCCCCATCGCATCTTCAATCCGGGCGGCGGAACGCTTGCGTCCTTCCCAGTCAAAGAGAGTCTCGAAGTTGGAGGAGACGGGAACGAATCGCTTCGGCGCGGTGGAAGAGGGCTGTGTCCATGAGACCGATTCTACGGCCCGGCTGACTGCTGGAGAAGGCCGGTAGCTCCGTGGGCAACAAGCCTGCCATCGCTTTTTCCCGCGATCCACTAGGCACGCGAGACGCGGCTGCCGGGATGGCGACGGAGCAGGCGGCGCATCTCGAGGACGCCGATGGTAGCCAGCACGTGCGAGGCGGCGAGGTTTGTGTCGACGACGATGTCATCGATGGCGACGGGCTCATCTGTTCCACGGGCAGCGACTGCGTCGAGCACCTGTTTCTCGATGTCGCCGAGCTGCAGTTCGGCCGCATGCTGTATCTGCCTCCCGTCAGGGGCGGTGCAGGTCTCGAACAGAGGGCCGATCTCTTCGAGCACGTCGTCGACGCTTTCGACGAGTTTGGCTCCGTCGCGGATCAGCGCGTGGCAGCCACGGGAGACCCGGCAGTCGATCGGGCCCGGCACGGCAAACACCTCGCGGCCCTGCTCGCCGGCCAGCCGGGCAGTGATCAAGGCTCCTGATCGCTCCGACGCCTGCACGACCACCACGCCCAGCGAGAGCCCCGACACGATTCGGTTGCGCTGCGGGAACGTCGCCTGGTTTGGCTCGCACCGTGGCGGCAATTCGCTGAGGATGGCGCCGTTGGCGATCACTTCGTCGGCCAGATCCTCGTGCTCCGGCGGATAAATCGAGAGCACACCGCTGCCAAGCACGGCGAGCGTGCGGCCGCCGGCCTTGAGAGCCCCGCGGTGGGCGGCGGCATCGATGCCACGGGCCAGCCCGCTCACCACCGTGTAGCCGGCTCGAGCCAGACCGCCGGCAAGTTGCTCCGCCGCACGGATGCCGTAGGCGGTCGCGTGGCGGGCGCCGACAATCGCCACGGCCAGCGAGTCGGCCGGCTGCATCTGGCCGCGGACGAAGAGCAGCCCGGGAGGATCGTCGATCCGCGAGAGCAGGCCCGGGTAGCGAGGCTCTCCTTCGAGGATAATATCGACATCGCGTGCCGCACACAGTTCCAGCACGTCGTCGGCCGCAGTGCTCGTGGCGTGCGACGGAATTTCTTGGGCGAGCTTCGGGCCAAGCCTGGCGACGCGTTGCAACTCGGCGGGGTCGGCCCGAAACACGGCCTCGGGTGAACCGAACCGCTCGAGGAGAAGCCGCCGCAGCCGCGACCCGATTCCCGGCACGCAGGCCAGCCGCACATGGCCCCGGAGGTTATTCGCAGGAGTGGTGTACATGCGTCACGTTGTAACGCATGCGTGGGTGGTCGTCAAACGGGCAGGCTCACAGGAAGCACCAGGGCGCGAGCCCGGTGGATTGCGGTGGCGCCGGCTGGCGCGTCATCCCGCGGGCTTGCGCCCTGCGGCTTGCTGGGGAAGCTCGCGACGAACACAGGAAGCACCAGGGCGCGAGCCCGGTGGATTGCGGAGGCGCCGGCTGGCGCGTCATCCCGCGGCCGCCTTGAGTTCGGCAAGTTTCTGGGCGGTGCCGACGAGACGGTCCCAGTTTTTCTCGACATACTCCGGCGGGCCACCGATCTGAGCCACCACCTGGGCGACCTCCTCGGTGGGCACCATCTCGATTGCATCCCAAGGGCAGACCTTCAAGTCGTAGGGATTCGACTTCTTGCCCGGGATATGCACA
>JBIKNV010000160.1:0-6318 GCA_044358475.1 Pirellulales bacterium
TCGGAGCCGATCGGCAGACAACAAAAAACCCACTCCCTCGCGGCGGCGAGGGAGTGGGCATGATCGGTCGGTTTACGCTCCGCCGTTGCTTCCCGTGGTGCTGGTTTACCGGTGGTGGCTGTGGACATGCCGTTCGTCGAAGTCGAGGAACCACCAGCCGTCATCCCATTCGAGCGACACTCGACGCCAGCCAAGCGGCACCTGCGGATAGGGATAGAAGGGGCCGATGTAAGGCCAGGCCGTCGGGGAATACTGGGTGGGATACTGAAGGGCCGCGTAGTTGGGGCTGGCCGCATAGCTCGGCCAGGCATAGTTGGGCATGTTTGGCCCACCGCCGCGAACGGGGACAGCCGGCATCCCCACGCCTGAGCCGCCCATCGGCATTGGCTGTCCCATGCCCGGCCCGCCACCCGTGCCCCCCATCGGCATACCGCCTTGGGGCATACCCATGCCCCCATCGCTGATCTGCATCGAGCCGGGCACCATCTGGCCATCGGCGCCGTACTCTCCGTACTCGTTTGGACCGGGCAGCACCATCGGCTCGCCGTACCCGGCCGCCCGCACTCCGCCGCGGCCCGGCCTGGCGGCCGTTCGCATCGGCATCGGCCGCCCCACCGGACCGCCGGCCGACCGCGGCATGGGCTGGCGGCCACCAGCCGCCATCGGGCGACGCTGGGTTGGGTACTGCGCCCGCCCGACCGCCTCCTGCTGGGCCTGTGTGAGTTGGATGAACTCTTCCGAATCGCCTTCAGGAACATCACCAGCCGCCAGCTGCACGCCGCCTCCTTGCATGGTGCCCGTGGCCTGCCGAACCGCCCCATCCTGACGTACGGACGCATCGCTCTTGGGCGACAGCCCAATCAACGATCGCATCGATTCAGGCAGTGAAAACGCGTTCGAAGAATCCTGTTTGGCGACCACCGAGTCGGCGACGGAGAGCCGATTGACGACTCGCTCAACGCCGGGAGTGCGCTCGGCAACCGCGACGGCGGCTTGAAGCTGTTCGAGGCTCGAGAGCGTTCCCGTGAGCCACACGGTGCCATCCTTGGCCTTCACGCTCACCCTGTAGCCCTTCAGTGAGCCCGAGTTGCGGAGGCCGGCTGCCACGGCCGTGGCAAGCTCATCCTGCCCAGGAGCCGAGCTGCCCGCTGGCACCTGGGGCTGCGGCGGAAGCCCGGAACGATCCATGGACGCCGATGCAGGACGCGTCATCGCCTGCGGCGGAAACAACTGCTGAAACGAGTCGGCCGTAGCCGCCGGATTGGCGGTTGGCCGGGAGACCGACAACTGGTCGACCACCCGCTCAACGCCCGGCGTCTGCTTGGCGATCGCCAGCGCCGCCTGCTGCTGAGCCGACGAGGCGGTACCCGAGAGCCAGACAGTCGGGCCGAGGGCCTTCACCGTGATCGGGTTGCCCTTCATTGCGGGTGAGGACTGAATGTGGGCGGTGACGCGTGCCGCAAGGTCGTCGGCAACGGTGGTCGCCATGAACAACAGCGGCGCACTGCACGCCAGCACCAGCCGAAAGGGGCGGATCGAAGTCAACATGCCTGGCTCCTTGAAAACGGGCGGGGGCGAACCAGAGAGTCGCGCTCCCTCGCCACCCATCAGTTCGGCATCGAGGGCGGCCGAAGGGGAGTTTTTTTCCGATTCTCCCGAAGACGCCGAGAAAACAGCCAAGCCCGGCAATCCGGGAAAAGCGGGGCGTCATTGCCGCTCGACGGCGGGCCGTATGTCGACGATGGCGATCATCGTCATGACGGTGAAGGTGACCGCGCACATCGCGCCAGAGTCAGGGCCGTACTGCAGGCAAAACCCGCAGAGTCCTCCCACTGCACTCAACGCAACGAGGCAGAGCCAATGCCCCAGCGTTTCACGGGGCGTGCCCTCGGCCAACCGCGATGCAATCGCGGCCACGACGCCCAGCACCTGCACGATTCCCACGCCACACAGCACAGGGCTCACATTTCCGATGGAAAACGGCACGATCGCTCCTCGACTGACCTCGGTATCCGCAGAAGCCCCGCGGACAGTAGCGGCGGTCGATCCGACCGACAAACCCAGTCGGAACGGAAATCAGCGGCGTGGGGTCTGCCTATTTCCCCCCGACCAACGACTCCAGCTTCCGTTCCAGGTCGGTGATAACCAGATTGCGATCGACCACCTTGCCGTCGGCATCGACAAGCAGCATGGTCGGGAGCGTGAGCACACCGAGTTCCTCGGCCAGCCGTCCATCGAGTCCACCCGACTCATGCAGTTGGGGCCAAGGCATCGGCTTCGTGGCAAGGTAGGCAGACAACTGTTGCTGGTCGGAGTCAAGCGAGATTCCCACGACGCGGAATTTTTGCGGGCCGTATTTGGAATACAACTCCCTGATCTTCGCGATGTCGACCTTGCATGGCTCACACCACGTGGCCCAGTAGTGGACAAGAACGGGTGCCCCCTTGAGCCCCTCCACGGCCACAGTCTTTCCATCAACCGCCGTACCGGAGAGCGCCAACGGCTTGCCTTCAAGTTGTAAGCGCCGCGCCGCCCCGCGGGCCTTGCGGGCCGACGCCGAGTCCGCGAAGCCTGCGACGATGGCTTCGTAGCGCTCAAGCGCCTTCTCCTCACGGCCGGAAAACTCGTCGGCAATACCCATCTGCAGCATGGCCTCGGCAGCATCCGGAGCAGTCGGATGCTTTTCAACAAACTGTTCGAGTTCCTTGAGCCACCCAGCCTGCGCTGACTCGATGTCGGCACCCGGCTGCTGCATGGCGGCTGCATAGCGGGCCGAGGCCAGCCGAAACATCACAAACGCCGACAACGCGTCATCGTCCGCCGCGGCAGTGGCGAGCTTTTCGAGCATCGCAATGCCGCTCGGCAGACTGCCGTCCTGCACGCCGGCGGCGAGTGTCTCGGCATATTGACGCACCCAGAAAGGCTGATCGCCCGGAGCCGCCGCCGCCACCACTTTGCCCAGCAGATCTGCTTGCTCCTCAGCCAATGCCTGCCGAGCCGCCGGGGCCGCGGAGGAAAGTTTGGTCTCAACGGTCCGCAGTTGGGCCAAGAGCGGCTTCAGCCGTGGATCGTCTTGGGGACCGGTCGCCGCAGGAGGTCCGTCGAACCGTGGCGAGAAGAAAGCCAGCGGCTCGGCGATGTCGCCATTGCCACCTGGGAGCTGCGGCAGATCGATCGGCCTCCAGGCATCCCCACAGCGGACAAGCGACCCGATATAGACCTGACCACTCGCGGAGCCGGTATCGACCAAGGCGACGACGTTGTCGTAGGCGGAGATGTCCTTCGAGGCTCCCGTGGTGCCGGCCGGGATTACGCCGGGACGGGTGGAGAGCATGTTATTCCAACTTGTTTGGGGGCCGATCTGCTGCTGATCGCGGGCCAAAGCGGCAAAGCCGGTGGCCGCTGCTGCCACCCGCTGCGTGACATCCTTGAGCAATTGCCCTTCGAAGCCAGCCGCTTCGACCTCGGCCGCCGTTGGCAGCAGCCGCCGAAAGCGGGCCGCGTCGCGGGCGCGAAGTGCCGCGACGATCTCCGCGGTCGTCTCCTCGGCAGAGATGGCCTTCCAGGAATCGATCGTACCGTTCTCGTCGCTGTCGATCCCCCAGCGGCTGCCCGCGGCGTTGAGCCACCGAGCCTGGTCGGCCTTGGTGTTGAAGTTGGCGTCTATGTCGCGATAGATCTCTTGGCCGTCGCGATAGTAACTCCACCGATCAACAACACGATCGCCGTTGGTATCGGCAAAGCTACGAAGAACCTGCCCACGGGCATCGCGCACCACCCAGGCCGTCACGCCCCCTTCCTTTTCCATCTTGATCGTCGCCCCACTCGCCTGGTCGCCGGCCGGCTGGTCGTAGTCAACCTCCTGCTGAAACGGCTTCAGTCCGAGCGCATACTCAACGGTCGGTTGTGCCGCCGGCAGGGACGAGCACACCAGCACGACAAGGGCTCCGCTGCACAGCGGGCGAAAAACAAGCTGAAAAAGAGGCGACCAGCAGGCGGGCATGACACACTCCTCGAGAACTCGGGATTCCGAATCAACCTATCCAGAACCCGGCGATGCGCCAGCGCCACTTTCCGCCCCGCGTGTGCCTCGGGAGCCCCGGCACCCCTTTGAATTCCCGCCGGCCACCCCTAAACTTGCGAGGTTGGCAGCAGTTGCCCGCGCGCGTAGCTCAGTTGGTTAGAGCGCTACCCTGATAAGGTAGAGGTCCCAAGTTCGAATCTTGGCGCGCGCAGTCCACTCGATCGGGGACGTAGCTCAATTGGGAGAGCACCGCCTTTGCAAGGCGGGGGTTGTGGGTTCGATCCCCATCGTCTCCATTGTCCATCCCACCTCCTTCGCCAAGGGCATGATGCCCTGGGTCCCTCCATGACCACCGCTCCCGCTGAAAAGATGCCTCCTGGCACCGCCGTTCGCCGCGCCGACATTCGCAACATCGCCATCATCGCCCACGTTGACCACGGCAAGACCACGCTCGTCGATTGCCTGCTGCGTCAAAGCGGGCAGTTTCGTGCGAGCCAACTGTCGGGCGAACGAATCCTCGACTCCAATGACCTGGAGCGGGAACGGGGGATCACGATCCTTGCCAAGAACATCGCCGTCCTCTGGAAGGGGGTGAAGATCAACATCATCGACACCCCTGGCCACGCCGACTTCGGCGGCGAAGTGGAGCGAGTGCTGCGGATGGCTGACGGAGCCGTTGTGCTCGTCGACGCGGCCGAGGGACCGATGCCGCAGACGCGGTTCGTGCTCTCCAAGGCCCTCGAGGCACGGCTCCGGCCGGTGGTGGTCGTCAACAAGATCGACCGCCCTGACGGCCGCCCGCTGGAGGTCCTCGACGAAATCCTCGGCCTGTTCCTCGAACTTGGCGCGGACGACGACCTTGCCGACTTTCCGTACGTCTTCGCATCGAGCCGGGGCGGCTTCGCGTCGCACGATCCGGCCGTCCGCGAGGGGACGATGGAGCCGCTGCTCGATCTGGTGCTCGACAAGATTCCCGGCCCTGCCGTCGATCCGACAGCCCCGCTGAGGATGCTCGTCACCACGCTCGACTGGTCCGACTACGTCGGCCGGATCGCGATCGGCCGCATCGAGTCGGGCACGCTTACGAAGGGGCAGGGGATCGTGCGATCCACAGTTGCCGGCCCGCTCGTGCCGGCAAAGATTACGGGCTTGCAAGTGTTCGACAAACTGGGCCGCGTCGATGCGGAGGAGGCCACCGCCGGCGACATTGCCGCCGTCAGCGGACTGGAAGACGTGGAGATCGGCGACACGCTCTGCGACCCCGCCGACGCTCGGCCACTGCCGCGACTCGCCGTGGACGAGCCCACCTTGAGCATGGTCTTCGGCATCAACTCGTCGCCCCTGGCCGGTCGTTCCGGCAAGTTCCTCACCACCCGCCACCTGCGCGACCGGCTCGTCAAGGAATTGGAAAAGAACGTCGCCCTCCGTGTGGAGCCGATCGAGGGCACCGACAACTTCGCCGTTTCCGGCCGCGGACTGCTTCACCTGTCGGTGTTGATCGAGACGATGCGAAGGGAGGGCTTCGAGATCTCCGTCGGCAAGCCGCGGGTCATCCTTCGGAAGGAAGCGGGGCAGACGCTCGAGCCGTTTGAGACGCTCGTGGTCGAGGTGCCTCATGACAAACTCGGTCCCGTGATGGAACTCACCGGCTCCCGCCGCGGTCAACTCGTGCACATGGGCAACCGGGGCGACTTCGCCCACGCAGCCTTTTCAATCCCGGCCCGTGGCTTGATCGGCCTGCGAACTCGCGTGCTCAACGCCACGCAGGGCACCGCCATCATGCACCACCGGTTCGAAGCGTGGCGGGAGATGGAAGGGGAGGTGACCGGGCGGGCCAACGGCGTGCTCGTGTCGATGGTGCCTGGCAAGGCGGTGGCCTTCGGGCTCGACGGCCTCCAGGAACGGGCCGACCTCTTCATCGGCCCGGGGGATGAGGTCTACGAGGGGATGATCGTCGGCGAGAATGCCCGGGCCGAAGACATGATCGTGAACCCCACGAAGGAAAAGAAGCTGACGAACATGCGGGCCTCCGGTAGCGACCGCAACATCCTCTTGAAGCCTCCCCGGCAGATGTCGCTGGAGGAGGCCCTCGAGTACATCGAGGAGGATGAACTCGTGGAGGTAACTCCCGCCGTGATTCGCCTGCGAAAGGCGCTCCTTTCCGAGCACGACCGCAAGCGGCAAAGCCGGCAGAAAGAGGCCGGGGGTTAAGGATATAGACGAGAGCCGTCCGAAAATCTATACTCTGTGACTCGCTGGAGCAGGCTCACCCTGCTGGTTCCGATTTCGGTCGT